>NZ_JBEOVH010000046.1:0-7477 GCF_040295385.1 Streptomyces sp. NPDC002825 | reverse complement strand
GGGTGGAGCGGGCGCGGTGACCCCGGGCGGTCGGCGGGCCGGCCGGGCCCGCTGACCTGGGCTCTCCCGGCGTTTTGACCCGTCGGGGGTGGCGCGGGTACTGTTGCGGTTTGTTATGCGTATTGGCTTTGTCGTTCTCACGCGAAGGGCCCTTACGCGAGTTCCCTGGAGCAGTTACCAGTGGTTTGCATACGGGCAGTGATCCCGGCAGTGCAGGCCCCAGCTGCATGATCGCTTCAGGTGTGTCTGGACTCCATCCACTGAAGAAGCGAAGGCTACGAAGTGCGTACGTACAGCCCCAAGCCCGGCGATGTCACTCGCCAGTGGCACATCATCGACGCGCAGGACGTTGTCCTGGGCCGTCTGGCGACGACGGCTGCGAACCTCCTGCGAGGCAAGCACAAGCCCGTCTACGCCCCCCACATGGACATGGGCGACTTCGTCATCATCATCAACGCTGACAAGGTCCACCTGTCCGGCAACAAGAAGACCCAGAAGATGGCCTACCGCCACTCTGGCTTCCCGGGTGGTCTGCGCTCCGTCCGTTACGACGAGCTGCTCGACAAGAACCCCGAGAAGGCCGTCGAGAAGGCCATCAAGGGCATGATCCCCAAGAACTCCCTGGGCCGTCAGATGCTCTCGAAGCTGAAGGTCTACGCGGGCGAGAACCACCCGCACGCTGCCCAGCAGCCGGTTCCGTTCGAGATCACCCAGGTCGCGCAGTAATCCCGGCCACACCCCCTAAGAACGAAAGAAATCTGAGGAGAATCGTGGCCGAGACCACCCCCGAGACCCCCGTCGACGAGTTCGAGGGCGTCGAGGAGTACACCACCGAGACCGAGCTCGTCGAGGGTGAGTACACCTCCGAGTCGCTCGCGTCCCGCTTCGGCGACCCGCAGCCGGCCGCCGGCCTGGGCCGTCGCAAGAACGCCATCGCCCGCGTCCGGATCGTTCCGGGCACCGGCAAGTGGAAGATCAACGGGCGTACGCTCGAGGACTACTTCCCGAACAAGGTCCACCAGCAGGAAGTCAACGAGCCCTTCAAGGTGCTCGAGCTCGACAACCGCTACGACGTCATCGCCCGCATCGCGGGTGGCGGTGTCTCCGGCCAGGCCGGTGCCCTGCGCCTCGGCGTGGCCCGTGCGCTGAACGAGGCGGACGTCGAGAACAACCGCCCGGCGCTGAAGAAGGCCGGCTTCCTCTCCCGTGACGACCGTGCGGTCGAGCGGAAGAAGGCCGGTCTCAAGAAGGCCCGCAAGGCTCCGCAGTACAGCAAGCGCTAATCACGCCTGCTCGGTCTGCTTTCGTACGCCCCGGCGGCACTGCCCGTGCCGTCGGGGCGTACGTTTTTTCATAACCTCTTTCTCTTTCACCTGGGCACGTATTTTCGGAGGACAGCTGTGGGACGACTCTTCGGCACGGACGGCGTACGCGGCGTCGCCAACGCGGACCTGACGGCGGAGCTCGCGCTCGGTCTGTCGGTCGCGGCCGCGCACGTGCTCGCCGAGGCGGGCACCTTCGAGGGCCACCGGCCGACGGCCGTGGTCGGGCGGGACCCGCGCGCCTCCGGAGAGTTCCTCGAGGCGGCCGTCGTGGCCGGTCTCGCCAGCGCCGGCGTCGACGTGCTGCGCGTCGGCGTCCTGCCCACCCCGGCCGTGGCCCACCTCACCGGCGTCCTCGGCGCCGACCTCGGCGTGATGCTCTCCGCCAGCCACAACGCCATGCCCGACAACGGCATCAAGTTCTTCGCGCGCGGCGGCCACAAGCTCGCCGACGAGCTCGAGGACAAGATCGAGGCCGTGTACGAGGAGCACCGCACCGGCGCGCCCTGGGAGCGCCCCACCGGTGCCGGCGTCGGTCGCGTGCGCGACTTCGGCGAGGGCTTCGAGACGTACGTCGCCCACCTCCTGTCCGTCCTCCCCAACCGCCTCGACGGCCTCAAGATCGTCCTCGACGAGGCCCACGGCGCCGCCGCCCACGTCTCGCCCGAGGCCTTCGCCCGGGCCGGCGCCCAGGTCGTCACCATCGGCGCCGAGCCGGACGGCCTCAACATCAACGACGGCTGCGGCTCCACCCACCTGGACCTGCTCAAGGCCGCCGTCGTCGAGCACGGCGCCGACCTGGGCATCGCCCACGACGGCGACGCCGACCGCTGCCTCGCCGTGGACGCCTCCGGCAACGAGGTCGACGGCGACCAGATCCTCGCCGTGCTCGCCCTCGCCATGCGCGAGGCCGGCACCCTGCGCGGAGACACCGTCGTCGCCACCGTCATGTCCAACCTGGGCTTCAAGCTCGCCATGGAGCGCGAGGGCCTGAACCTCGTCCAGACCGCGGTCGGCGACCGCTACGTCCTGGAGTCCATGAAGGACAACGGCTACGCCCTCGGCGGCGAGCAGTCGGGCCACGTCATCGTGCTCGACCACGCCACCACCGGCGACGGCACCCTCACCGGCCTGATGCTGGCCGCCCGCGTCGCCGCCACCGGCAAGTCGCTCGCGGACCTCGCCGGCGTCATGGAGCGCCTCCCGCAGATCCTCATCAACGTCAAGGACGTCGACAAGTCCCGGGTCGACACCTCCGGTGAGCTCGCCGCCGCCGTCACCGACGCCGAGCGCGAGCTCGGCTCCACCGGACGCGTCCTGCTCCGCCCCTCCGGCACCGAGCCGCTGGTCCGCGTCATGGTCGAGGCCGCCGACATCGAGCAGGCCCGCGCGGTCGCGCAGCGCCTCGCGGACGTCGTGAAGTCCGCGCTGGGCTAGCCTCTCCGAGGCATCGTCATGCACGGGGGAGGGCCCCCGCCGGTTCTCCCGGCGGGGGCCCTCCTCCCATGCGTCAGACCTTCGGCCGGCGGCGCCACCGGCCGCGCTGGGTGCGCCACAGCATCTTCTGCGCGTACAGGGTGAGCGTCCCGGCCAGCATGATGCCGGAGAGGTTGAGGGCCAGCTGAAGCACCGAGCCCCACATCTGCCCCAGGTCGCCGTAGCTGAGCGCCACCGCCGCGTTCGCGCCCGCCGGCACCGTCGTCACCGAGATCGCCACGCCCACCAGGGCCCCGGACTTGGCCGAGGTCAGGGACAGGGTGCCGGCGATGCCGGCGAGCAGGGCGACGACGAAGGAGAACGGGTCCGGCTGCCAGATGAAGCTGGTGTTGGGGCGGTCCGAGTCCAGCTGCGCCTTGCTGAACAGGCCGAGCGCGTCCATCCCCAGGCTGAACACCGTCGTCGCCACGATCGCCGCGGCGAAGCCGACGGTCAGCGCCATCAGCGAGCGCGCCGCCAGCTTCGGGTGGCGCTGCACGATCGCCGTACAGACCCCGGCCAGCGGGCCGAACTCCGGGCCGACGGCCATCGCGCCCACGATCAGGATCGCGTTGTCCAGGACGACACCGCAGGCCGCGATCATCGTCGCCAGGATCATGAACGCGCTGTACGTGATCGAGAGCGTCGACTCCTCGTGCGTCGCCCCCGCCAGCTGCTCCCAGATCACCGCGTCGGCCGGCTCGCCCGGGGCCTCGACCTCGGCCGCGTCCGCCCGCGTCGACAGCGACAGGTCGATGTTCTCGACGGCGATCGAACCGTCCTGATCGATCCTCAGCCCGCGCAGCCCGTGCAGCAGTTCGTCCCCCGCCTCGCGGGCCACGTCGCACAGGACGAGGTCGCCCGACGGGTCCCGGGCCGCGCCGGGCAGCACCACCAGATGGGTGGTGCCGACGGTCGACTCGATGAGCCGGACCGCCTCCTGGGTGCGGTCGGGTGGAACGATCATCCTCAGATGCAGCATGGGGAGAGCGTACGGAGGTCAGAGCTTGCGCAGGCTCAGGCGCTGCACCTTGTGGTCGGGGCCCTTGCGGACGACGAGCGTCGCCCGGCCGCGGGTCGGGGCCACGTTCTCCAGGAGGTTGACCTTGTTGATGGTCCGCCACATCGTGCGGGCGTAGTCGAAGGCCTCCTCCTCGGAGACCTGCGTCCAGCGCCGGAAGTACGAGGACGGGTCCTGGAACGCGGTGTCGCGCAGCTTGCGGAAGCGGTTGAGGTACCAGCGCTCGATGTCCTCGGGGCGCGCGTCCACGTACACCGAGAAGTCGAAGTAGTCGGCGAGACCGACCCTGGTCCGGCCGTCCTTGCCGGGCAGCGCGGGCTGGAGGACGTTCAGGCCCTCCACGATGAGGATGTCCGGGCGGCGCACGACGAGCCGCTCGCCGGGCACCCGGTCGTAGATCAGGTGCGAGTAGACCGGGGCCGTGACCTCGTCCTTGCCCGCCTTGACGTCCGCGACGAAACGGGTCAGGGCCCGGCGGTCGTACGACTCGGGGAAACCCTTCCGGGACATCAGGCCGCGCGCCTTCAGCTCCTCCATCGGGTAGAGGAAGGCGTCCGTGGTCACCAGCTCCACGCGCGGGTGCTCCGGCCAGCGGGCGAGCAGCGCCTGGAGGAGGCGGGAGACGGTCGACTTGCCGACGGCCACCGAACCGGCGACCCCTATGACGAAGGGCGTGCCGCGCTGCTCGGCGTTCTCGCCGAGGAAGGTGTTCAGGGCGCCGCGCAGGCCGCTGGTGGCCTGCACGTACAGGTTGAGCAGCCGGGAGAGCGGGAGGTAGATGTCGCGGACCTCGTCGAGGTCGATGACGTCCCCGAGACCGCGGAGCCGCTCGACCTCGTCGGCGGTCAGCGGGAGCGGCGTCTTGTCGCGCAGGGCGCTCCACTCGGCCCGGGTGAGGTCGACGTACGGGGTCGCCTCGGAGGGCCGGCGCTGGCCGGTCCCGTTCCGGGAGCTGCCCTGTCCGGTGCCCCCTCCGGTTCCGGCGCCTTTGCCGGGGGGTCCGTCGGGGCTTCGTGGCGGCGAAGTGATCACCCCGCCATTGTCGGGGGTCGGCGGGCTCCGTGGGCCGTGGGGTCGGTCACGCGCCGCCGCGGTTGACGCGGCCCGCACCCACTCCGGTCCGGGTCCGGCCGGTGGGGCGGGTTCCGCCGTAGTCTGCCGTCATGTGCGGAATCGTGGGATACGTCGGCGGGCAGTCGGCGCTTGATGTGGTGGTCGCGGGCCTCAAGCGGCTCGAATACCGGGGCTACGACTCGGCCGGCGTCGCGGTGCTCGCCGACGGCGGACTCGCCGCGGCGAAGAAGGCGGGCAAGCTCGTCAACCTGGAGAAGGAACTCGTCGACCGGCCGCTGCCCGGCGGCTCCGTCGGCATCGGACACACCCGCTGGGCCACCCACGGCGGGCCCACCGACGCCAACGCGCACCCGCACCTGGACAACGCCGGGCGGGTCGCCGTCGTCCACAACGGCATCATCGAGAACTTCGCCTGCCTGCGGGAGGAGCTCACCGAGCGCGGTCACACGCTGCTGTCCGAGACCGACACCGAGGTCGTGGCGCACCTCCTCGCCGAGGAGTTCTCCTCCGCCGGGGACCTCGCCGAGGCCATGCGGCTCGTCTGCCGCCGGCTCGACGGGGCCTTCACCCTCGTCGCCGTCCACGCCGACCAGCCCGACGTCGTCGTCGGAGCCCGCCGGAACTCGCCGCTCGTCGTCGGCGTGGGGGAGGGGGAGAACTTCCTCGCCTCCGACGTGTCCGCGTTCATCGCGCACACCCGCTCCGCGATCGAACTCGGCCAGGACCAGGTCGTCGAGCTGACCCGGGACGGCGTCACCGTCACCGACTTCGACGGGGTGCCCGCCGACGTACGGGCCTACCACGTCGACTGGGACGCCTCCGCCGCCGAGAAGGGCGGCTACGACTACTTCATGCTCAAGGAGATCGCCGAGCAGCCCAAGGCCGTCGCCGACACCCTCCTCGGGCGGATCGACGGGGCCGGCCGGCTCACCCTCGACGAGGTCCGCATCCCCGACGCGGTGCTCCGCGAGGCCGACAAGGTCGTCATCGTCGCGTGCGGCACCGCCTTCCACGCCGGGCTCATCGCCAAGTACGCCATCGAGCACTGGACCCGGATCCCCTGCGAGGTCGAGCTCGCCAGCGAGTTCCGCTACCGCGACCCGATCCTCGATCGGCGCACCCTGGTCATCGCGATCTCCCAGTCCGGCGAGACCATGGACACCCTGATGGCGCTGCGGCACGCGCGGGAGCAGGGCGCGAAGGTGCTGGCCGTGTGCAACACGAACGGCTCGACGATCCCCCGGGAGTCGGACGCCGTGCTCTACACGCACGCCGGCCCCGAGGTCGCCGTCGCCTCCACGAAGGCCTTCCTGACGCAGCTGGTGGCCTGCTACCTGCTCGCGCTGTACCTCGGGCAGGTGCGCGGGACCAAGTGGGGCGACGAGATCCACGCCGTCGTGCGCGAGCTCGCCCGGATCGGCGACGAGGTCGAGCGCGTCCTGGAGACGATGGAGCCGGTACGGGCCCTGGCCCGGTCCCTCGCCGACAAGGACACCGTCCTCTTCCTCGGGCGGCACGTCGGCTACCCGGTGGCCCTGGAAGGTGCGCTCAAGCTCAAGGAGCTCGCGTACATGCACGCCGAGGGCTTCGCGGCCGGTGAGCTCAAGCACGGGCCGATCGCGCTCATCGAGAAGGACCTCCCGGTGGTCGTGGTCGTGCCCTCGCCGCGTGGGCGGTCCGTCCTCCACGACAAGATCGTCTCCAACATCCAGGAGATCCGGGCGCGGGGTGCCAGGACCATCGTCATCGCCGAGGAGGGCGACGAGGCCGTCGTCCCGTACGCCGACCATCTCGTCCGCATCCCCGCCACGCCTACGCTGCTCCAGCCGCTGGTCGCCACGGTGCCGCTCCAGGTCTTCGCCTGCGAGCTCGCCACCGCGCGGGGCAACGAGGTCGACCAGCCGCGCAACCTGGCCAAATCCGTGACCGTGGAGTGAGTGGGAAATGATCATTGGGGTGGGGATCGACGTGGCGGAGATCGACCGCTTCGCCGCGTCGATCGAGCGCACGCCGGGGCTGTTGCAGCGTCTCTTCGTCGAGCGCGAGCTGCTGCTCGCGAGCGGCGAGCGGCGCGGCGTCGCCTCGCTCGCGGTGCGGTTCGCCGCGAAGGAGGCGGTAGCGAAGGCGCTCGGCGCGCCGGGCGGGCTGCACTGGACCGACGCGGAGGTGTACGTCGAGGACAGCGGGCAGCCGCGGCTGCGGGTCCGGGGGACGGTGGCGGCGCGGGCGGCGGAACTGGGCGTCCGGCACTGGCACGTCTCGCTCAGCCATGACGCGGGGGTGGCGTCGGCGGTGGTGATCGCGGAGGGATAAGGGGTGGCCCCGGCGCCCCGCGAGTCCCCGCGCCCGCGCTGAACGGTGCCCTGGCCCACCCTCGTGTGGGCCCCGCGCCCGGCTGACCGGCACCTTCCGGGCCCCGCCCCGCCTCGTGTCGGGCCCGGGCCCGCGCCCCGTGTGGGCCCGCGCCCGTGTGGGCCCGCGCCCTGGGCGGGCGGTGCCCCGCTGCCGTGTGGGCAATCGTCCCTCCCCCAGACTTCGTCCGGGGGGACCCCCAGGGCGGGACGGGTGGGCACACGGGACGGCG
>NZ_JBEOVH010000045.1:0-42284 GCF_040295385.1 Streptomyces sp. NPDC002825 | reverse complement strand
CTCAGCGGCGCCTCCGCGTTCCGAGCCTGGACCCGCACCACCAGTGCACTGCGCACGGGGTGCGGGTCCATGCACGTGAGCCTCCGGCGCCGGTAAGGGCACCGTCCGTTGTGCCCACCCTCCCCCAAGCTCTCGGCTTCGCTCGAGCAGGGGGGACCCCCATCGCCCTGGGGGCACCTCACGGACGAAGTCTGGGGGAGGAACGCATGCCCACAACGGGCGGGAGCGCGGCCCGCAACGGGGGGGGTGGGTTACCACCACGTGGAGTCGAGGCGGCCTTCGGTCGCGCGGATGTTGGCCCGGGCGCAGTCCTCGCAGAAGTACTGCCGCCGGCCGTTCTCCACCGAGCACGTCCAGGTCAGCGGCAGCGTCTCCGTGGTCTTGCCGCAGCGCGCGCAGACGAAGGGTGCATCGGGGGTACGGGCGGCGTCGTTCACCCTGGTGACGATAGCCCGCGGGGACGCCCGGGACCGGACAACGCACCGCGGGGGCCGGTCCGTTCGGACCGGCCCCCGCGGAGGCATCACGGTGATGCTCAGTGCATGACGGCCATGGCGAGCGCACGGCGCGCGCGCAGCGAGACGCGCTCGGCGCGGCGCTGCATGCGCCGGGCGGCGACCAGGCGCACGGCCTGGCGTTCCGCGTCGGCCTCACGCTGTCGCTCGTGCATATGGGCACGGGCCAGGGCTTCTGGGGCGAGTTGCATTTCACGGGTCCTGTTCTGTCGCGCGGTGTGCGCGGCGGCGGGGGAGAAGACTGGGGTCGCGGAGCCGGCGGGCTCGCTGGTGGAAGAGGTCATCGGGGCCTGCTTCTGGGGATCGTGCGTGAGGGGGCGGTCGATGGTTCCGGTGGCGCTCATGCCGCGACCGGGTTCTTGCGCGGGCGGCCACGGGGCCGCTTGCGGGCGACGACCACGCCCTGGACGAAGAGCTCGCCACCCCAGACGCCCCAGGGCTCGCGGCGCTCCTTGGCGCCGGCCAGGCAGGCCGCGACGAGCGGGCAGGTCTGGCAGAGGGACTTCGCGTACTCGACGTCGGCCGGGGACTCCGCGAAGAAGACCTCGGGGTCGTAGGCGCGACAGGGTACGGGGACGCCGAGGTTCTCGATGGCGTCGTCGAGCGCGGTGAGCGCGGTGAGGGGGGTCAAAGCGGGGTCCTCCGTGAGGCCGGGCAGGGGGATCGATTCGGAATGCGGTACGGACGGGGCGTGCGCTTCGAGTTGCACGGTGGTCTTTCCTCGTCTGGTCGTTCCGGCCTGTTGGCCGGGGTTTCGGCTGGTACCGGGCGGTGTCTTTCCCGAGGCCCCTTCGCGCCGTCGTCCCCGTTCGAGGACAAACAGAAGGGCCGCGGATCCCGGGTGGGGTTCCGCGGCCCTGAAGGCGCCGGTCTGATCATGGATCAGACTGGATCACTCCAGGGTTCGAGCCCACGGAAGGCCCACATCATGTGGTGCTGCGTCGTCGTCTGCTGCTGGGTTCCGGCACCGGTCGCCGCAAAGCCATAGGCCGTGGCCTTGCCTGCTACTCCTGCTTCCAGTGCCTTGGTCGGTCGCTCATTGCGCGGAGCCGGCGCGGCCACACCGAGACCGGAAAGACCGGTGACGGGCAGGCCGGCGACGGGCAGACCGGTGCCAATGAGCGCCGAGGCGGAGAGGCCGAGCGAGCAGGCGGAGACGACCGAGCGATCGGTCATTTTGGCCGTGCCGACGATGCTGACGTTGCTGATGGAGCTGGCGGTGCGGGTCTGAATGGTGGTGCTGATCACTGGAATCGCCTCCTCTCGGCGTCTCGGAGGGCTCGGGTGCGAGCCGGACCCTCATGTTTATTTGGACAAGTACAGCACGAAGACAGGGCTTCGAAGAAGCGCTGTTTCCGTGGTTAAGAACCTATGGGGCTTGACGGGGCGGGCGCAAACTATTTTTCCGACGAGTTTTCCTCAGACCTCGTCCTCGCTCGTCCCGCCGTCCTCACCTGCGCAGATGGCCAGGACCTCGGCTCCGAAGCGGTCGAGCTTGCGGACGCCGACGCCGGCGATCGAGGCGAGCTCCCCGTCGGTGGCGGGGACGCGCTCGGCGATCGCCATGAGCGTCTTGTCGGTGAACACGCAATACGCCGGCTGGCCGAGCTCCCTGGCCTGTTCCGACCGCCAGTCCCGCAGCCGCTCGTACAGCGCCTCGTCCATGTCGGAGGGGCAGTCCTCGCAGCGCATCAGCTTCATCGCGCCCGCCTCCGTGAGCGTGGCACCGCAGACCCGGCACAGGACCGGGCCGCGCGCCTTGCGCCGGACGGGTCCGCTCCCCCGCTCGACGGAGCCGGCGCCGCCGCCGAGGGTGCCGAGGGAGCCGGAGCCGGGCCGCAGCCCCTTGAGGAAGCGGCTGGGCCGCCGGTTGGCGCGGCCGCCCGGGGAGCGGGAGAGCGCCCAGGAGAGCGTGAGGTGGACCCGGGCCCGGGTGACGCCCACGTACAGCAGGCGGCGCTCCTCCTCGACCTGCTCGTCGGTCTTGGCGTATGTGATGGGCATCATGCCCTCGGTGAGGCCGACCAGGAAGACGGCGTCCCATTCGAGGCCCTTGGCGGCGTGCAGCGAGGCGAGGGTGACGCCCTGCACGGTCGGGGCGTGCTGGGCGGCGGCCCGCTCGTCGAGTTCGCCGACCAGGTCGGAGAGGGTGGCTCCGGGCTTGGCGCGGGCGAAGTCCTCGGAGAGCCGGACGAGGGCGGCGAGGGACTCCCAGCGGTCGCGGACGGCGCCGGACCCGGCGGGCGGCGTGCTGGTCCAGCCCTTGGTGGAGAGGACGGCCCTGACCTGGGCGGGGAGGTCCTCGGCGTCGTCGAGGAGCGAGTCGTTGCCCCCGGCGCGGGCGGCGCCGCGCAGGGCGATGCCCGCCTCCCGTACCTCCTGGCGCTCGAAGAAGCGCTCGGCGCCGCGGAGCTGGTAGGGCACTCCGGCGTCGGCGAGGGCCTGCTCGTAGACCTCGGACTGGGCGTTGATCCGGTAGAGGACGGCGATCTCGCCGGCGGGGACGCCGGCGGCGATGAGGTCGCGGATGCGGCGGGCGGTGCCCTCGGCCTCGGCGGGCTCGTCGGCGTACTCCGTGTAGACCGGCTCGGGGCCCGGGTCACGCTGGGAGATCAGCTCGAGGCGGTGCTCGGCGGCCCGGCCGCGGGCCTGGCTGAGCAGCCCGTTCGCCAGGTGGACGACCTGTGGGGTGGAGCGGTAGTCGCGGACCAGCTTGACGACGGTGGCGCCGGGGTGCCGGGTGCGGAAGTTCAGCAGGTGGTCGGGGGTGGCGCCGGTGAAGGAGTAGATCGTCTGGCTGGCGTCGCCGACGACGCAGAGGTTGTCGCGGTCGCCGAGCCACAGGTCGAGCAGTCGCTGCTGGAGCGGGGAGACGTCCTGGTACTCGTCCACGACGAAGTGCTGGTATTGGCGGCGGATCTGGTCGGCGATGTCGTGCCGGTCCTGGAGGATGCCGACGGTGAGCAGCAGCACGTCCTCGAAGTCGATCACGGAGCGGTCGCGCTTCAGCTGCTCGTACATGGAATAGATCTGGCCGATCTCGGCCGGGTCGCGCGGGGCTTCCCTGACGGACTTGGCGACGGCGGCCGGGTAGTCGGCGGGGACGGTCTGGGTGACCTTGGCCCACTCGATCTCGCTGGTCACGTCCCTGAGCTCGTTCCGGTCGAGCCGGATCCGGCAGCGGGCCGCCGCGTCGGCGACCAGCTGGATCTTCCGCTCCAGGAGCCGGGGCAGCTCGCCGCCGACTGCTTTCGGCCAGAAGAACTGGAGCTGTCGGAGGGCCGCCGAGTGGAACGTGCGGGCCTGGACGCCGCCCGCGCCGAGCTGCCGGAGCCGGCCGCGCATCTCGCCGGCGGCCCGGTTGGTGAACGTGACGGCCAGCACGCTCGCGGGCTGCAGGATGCCCGCCCGCACCCCGTACGCGATGCGGTGGGTGATGGCCCGCGTCTTGCCCGTACCGGCTCCGGCGAGGACGCACACCGGCCCGTTCAGGGCAAGGGCGACCTCGCGCTGCTCGGGGTCGAGCCCGTCGAGCACCGCGTCGGCCGTCTCCGGGACCTGCGGGAAGAGAGTGGAGTGCGTTGCTGCTGTCACCCCGCCATGCTGCCAGGTCGGGCGGGGTCGGTGCGGAGGACTGTCCACAGGCACGTGCCGCCGGTCATACGAATTCCGGGAATGGCCGGGCCGGGGCGTACGTTCTTCCTCTCGGCACCGACACGGACGCCGACACCGACCAGAGGAGCGCCAGGCCATGCAGGGCACTGTGACGATGTACAGCACGACGTGGTGCGGCTACTGCCGCCGGCTGAAGAGCCAGCTGGACCGCGAGGGCATCGCGTACACGGAGATCAACATCGAGCAGGACCCCGACTCGGCCGCGTTCGTCGAGAAGGCCAACGGCGGCAACCAGACCGTTCCCACCGTGCGGGTCGTCCCGACGGCCGGTGGCGACGAGGTCGTCATGACCAACCCGAGCCTGGCCCAGGTCAAGCAGGCCCTCGTCGCCTGACCCTCGCGCCACGAGACCCCCGATCGGCCCGGTGCCGGTCGGGGGTCTTTCCGTGCGGCGGCGGTCGGCCGGGCCGGCGGTTTCAGAGCGCGAGGACGGGCCGGGTGGAGCAGTCCTCGTGGAGTGCGTCGGGGCCGTAGACGAACTCCGCCATGGCCGGGTTGCGGTGGGCGGTGGCCAGGGGCAGCCACGCGAGCAGCTGACCGTAGCCGCCGCAGACCGACTCGCCGCCGTCCCCGCCGTGGACGGCGGTGACGTCGCTCGTCAGCTCGGAGCGGTAGGTGTCGTAGGCGACGCGCAGGCCGAAGGCGTTCGGCTCGTTCCGCGGGCCCGGGCCGTCCCCGTACGGGAGGCTGTCGAGGGGGCAGTCGTTCCCCCATCGGAACAGGGTCTCCGCCCCGGCCCCGCACGCGTGCTCCCACTCGTCGGAGCTCGGCATCCGCAGCCCGCGCGCCGCGAGCACGGCAGGCATGTCGGCGGGCTCCTCGGTCAGGTCCTCGTCCTCGACGGCCATGAGCACCGTGGCGAGCACCACGTTCCGGCGGGGGCTGAGCACCTGCGCGAGATGGGCCCGCAGATCGGGCCCGGCGCCGAAGCCCTGCTCCAGGCTCCCGGCGTAGTCGGCGGTCTGCCAGGCGGTCGGTCGCCAGCCGTCCGGGTCGAAGCCGAGGGTCACCGGCCCTCCGGGTATCAGGGCGAACTCCTGTCCCTCGCGCTCGATCCGGACGCGGTGCAGCGGGGCACCCAGGTGTTCCGTCGTGTCGACCAGGGTCACCCGGCCTTCCACCCGGCCCGCGGCCTCCTCGGCGAGGCGGCGTGCGGCGGGCAGGTCGAAGGACCGCCACTGGTCGAGGGTGAGATCAGCGAGAGACATGCCCCGGAGTCTCGCAGGCTGGTCTGACAGGCCCCCGGCGCCCGTCCCGGACGAACAGGGCGGCTCCCACTGGCTTCTCCCCGGCCCGGGGAGGGGGGGCCGGCCCGAAAGGCCCCCGGCCCGGGGAGGGGGAGGCCGGCCTGAAAGGCCCCCGGCCCGGGGATGGGAGGCGGCCCGAAAGGCCCCCGGCCCGGAGGCCGGGGGTCCCCGTCGTTCAGAGCACGTCGCCCGGCTTCGGGAGGGGCTTGCCGTACCAGCGCTCGAGCAGGCGGGAGGCGATCGAGATGCCGTACGGGGGCAGGACCTCGCCGGACTCGAAGGCGGCGGCCAGGTCCTCGCGGGAGAACCAGCGGGCCTCGTGGATCTCCTCGCCGTCCACGTTGATCTCGGAGGACGTGGCGCGGGCGAAGAAGCCCAGCATCAGGCTGGACGGGAACGGCCAGGGCTGGCTGGCGATGTACTCGACCTCGCCGACCGTGACACCGGCCTCCTCGAAGACCTCGCGGGCCACCGACGCCTCGATGGACTCGCCCGGCTCCACGAAACCGGCGAGGGTCGAGAAGCGGCCCTCCGGCCAGTGCACCTGGCGGCCCAGCAGCGCCCGGTCCTGCTCGTCCGTGACCAGCATGATCACGGCCGGGTCGGTGCGCGGGTAGTGCTCGGCGCCGCAGGCCTGGCAGCGGCGGACGTGACCGGCGGCCGCGACGACCGTCCGCTCGCCGCAGCGCGAGCAGAAGCGGTGGAGGCGCTGCCAGTTCTCCAGGGCCACCGCGTGCACCATCAGGCCCGCGTCGCGGTCGGAGAGCAGCAGACCGGCCTCGCGCAGCCCGGCCGGGCGCGCCGACTGGTCCATGCGGCCGGGCAGGGAGTCCTTCTGGAGCGCGAAGTACGAGACGCCGTCGGCGTCCGTGCCGAGGAAGTAGCGGTGGGTCTCGGTGACCGGTGCCTCGAACGCCGGGGTCATGACCAGTTCGGTCGTGCCGTCGGGCCCGTCGTCGATCAGCACCTGACCGCCCGAGACCACGAAGACCCGGGTCGTGGGGTGGCTCCAGGCCGCCGCCAGCCACGCCTCGTCGAGGCGGTGGTGGGCGGCGCGGTCGATGCCGCTCGGGGCGGTGAGCGAGATCGGGCGGTCCGCCGGCGCGTGGTTCGGGCTCGACGCGTTCTTCAAGGTGCTCACAGGTGCTTCCAACTCCCCCGGATCGGTGTGTGGGTTCAGCGCGCAGCGGTATGGAGGGCGGCGGGCAGGTCGCTCCACAGGTGCGCGGTCGTCTCGACGCCCTTCATGAGGAGATCGAGCTCGATCTTCTCGTTGGGGGCGTGCCAGCCGTCGGACGGGACGGAGATGCCGAGAAACAGCACGGGCGCCCCCAGGACGTCCTGGAGGTCGGCGGCCGGTCCCGAGCCGCCCTCGCGGGTGTAGCGGACCTTGGCGCCGTCGAAGGCCCTGCTCATGGCCCCGGCCACCGCCTTGAGGGCAGGGTGGTCGAGGGGGGTGAGGCAGGGGCGGGTCGGGGCGCCGAAGACGATCTCGTACCGGATGCCGGCGGGGACGAGCCCGGCCAGCCAGTCCCGTACCGCCAGCTCGATCTTGGCCGGGTCCTGGCCCGCGACGAGCCGGAACGACAGCTTCAGCTGGGCGGAGGCGGGGACGATCGTCTTGCCGCCGGGGCCCTGGTAGCCGCCGCCGATGCCGTTGACCTCGGCGGTGGGCCGGGCCCACACCCGCTCCAGGGTCGTGAAGCCGGCCTCGCCGAGGGTGCCGTGGGACTTGGCCGTCCGCAGCCAGGCCTCCTCGTCGAAGGGCAGCTCGGCGACGAGGGCCCGCTCGGCCTCCGTGAGTTCCGTCACCCCGTCGTAGAAGCCGGGGATCGCGACGTGCTCGTGCTCGTCGTGGAGGGCCGCGACGATCCGGCCCGCGACGGTCGCCGGGTTCGGCACGGCGCCGCCGAAGGAGCCGGAGTGGATGTCCTGGTCGGGGCCGTACAGCTCGATCTCGCAGTCGGCGACCCCACGCATGCCCGTGCAGACGGTCGGGGTCGTCTCGGACCACATGCCGGTGTCGGAGACGATCACGGCGTCGGCCGCGAGCCGCTGGGCGTGCTCCTCGACCAGCGCGCGGAAGTGCGGGGAGCCGGACTCCTCCTCGCCCTCGACGATCAGCTTGAGGTTGACGGCGGGCGCGGTGCGGCCGGTGGCGGCCAGGTGGGCGCGGACGCCGAGGGTGTGGAAGAACACCTGCCCCTTGTCGTCGGCCGCCCCGCGCGCGTACATCCGGCCGTCGACCACCGTCGGCTCGAACGGGTCCGTGTGCCAGCCGTCCTCACGGGCCGCGGGCTGCACGTCGTGGTGGCCGTAGACGAGGACGGTCGGGGCGTCCGGGTCCCCGGAGGGCCACTCGGCGAAGACGGCGGGAGCGCCGTCCGTCTCCCACACCTCGACCGTGGTGAAGCCGGTCTCCGTCAGCTTGGCGGCGAGCCACTCGGCGCTGCGCCGTACGTCCCCGGCACGGTCCGGCTGGGCCGACACAGAGGGGATGCGCAGCCACTCGGCCAGGTCGCCGAGGAAGGCGGCACGGTGCTGCTCGACGTACGTGCGTACGGTGCGGACGGCGCTGTCCGGGGTCTCGCTCATGCCCCGAGCCTATCCGGCGTCCGGGGGTGCCCCTCCCAGCAGGATGGCCTCGAGGGCCGCCCGGCCGGGCAGGCGGGCGGGACGGGCCACTTCACCCGTTCGGACGTACACGAAGGCGGCGGCCACGTCCTCGGGCGCGAGGCCGTGCTGCTCGGCCCAGGCGAGCCGGTAGATCGCGAGCTGGAGGGGGTCCGCCGAGCGGTCCCGGCTGGTCTTCCAGTCGACGATCTCGTACCGCCCGGAGTCCGGGTCCCGGTAGACGGCGTCGATCCTGCCGCGCACGACCCGGCCCGCGAGGGAGAGGTGCACGGGGACCTCGACGCGGTACGGGGTGCGGTGGGCGTACGGGGTGCGGGCGAAGGCCTCCTTGAGCTCATCGAGGTCCCGCTCGTCGAGGATCTCCGGCTCGCCCGCGAAGTCCTCGCCGCCGGGCAGCTCCTCCGGGCCGAGGAACGGCAGCGGAAGCTCCTCGAAGCGGGACTCCACCCAGGCGTGGAAGCGGGTGCCCCGGCGGGCCGCGGGCTGCGGCGGCTTGGGCATGGGCCGGGCCAGCTCCTGGGCGAAGCCGTCGGGGTCGGCGGCGAGGCGCAGCACCTGGGAGGCGGAGAGGTACGCGGGGAGGAGGACGTCACGGGTGGTCGCGCGGGCGCGCTTCAGCTCGGTCGTGAGGGCGGTGAGGTCCCGGTCCCAGGAGGCGATGGTCTTCGTGTCCTCGGGGGTGAGTTCCTTGTACGGCTCCGAGGGCCGGGGCTCTTCACGGGGGGCCGGGATCGCGTCCTTGTGGAGGTCCTCCGGGAGGGCCTCCTCGTCCCAGACGGGTTCCTCCTCGTCGGGCCAGAGGTCCTCGGGATCGGGGTCCGGGAGGTCGGGCGCCGTGCTGGTGGGGTGGTGCCCGCCCTCCCCCGAGCTCTCGGCTTCGCCGGCCGACAAGTGGCGACGGACGAGTTCCGCCGCCTTTCTTCTGCGGGTCAGCGCCTCCTCGTCCAGCGGCAGCGGCCAGGCCTGGTCCTTGCCCGCCTCCGTCAGCGACGGGTTCTCCTCGTCCTTCTCCGGTTCCTCGGCCCACGCCTCGATCTCGCCGTGGCCCGCCTCGCAGTGCTCGTACAGCGCCCGGAGGAAGTCCGAGGGGCCCCGGGGCTTCTTCTGGGCCGGGCCCCACCAGTGGGCCGAGCCGAGGAGGAGGGAGCGGGGGCGGGTGAAGGTGACGTAGCCGAGGCGGAGCTCCTCGGTGTGCTGGTGGTCCCGCATCGCGTTCTTGAAGGACGTGAGGGACTTGGCGTCCCAGGTGTCGATGCCCGGCAGGGTCGCCGCGTCGCCGCGCAGGGCGTGCGGGAGCACCTGGGGCTGGGAGGTCCACGACTCGCGGGCGCGGGCGCTCGGGAACTGGCCGGTGACCAGGCCGGGGACGGCGACGACGTCCCATTCGAGGCCCTTGGACTTGTGGGCGGTGAGGACCTTCACGGTGTTCTCGCCGCCCGGCAGCGCGTTGTCGAGGCCCTTCTCGAACTGGACGGCCGTCCGCAGGAAGCCGAGGAAGGCGAGGAGGCTGGCCTCGCCGTCGAGGGAGGCGAAGCCGGCGGCGATGTCGAGGAAGTGGCCGAGGGTCTCGCGGCGGCGGGCCGCGAGCGCGTGCGGGGAGGCGGAGAGCTCGACCTCCAGGCCGGTCGCGGCGAGGACCCGGTGGAGCACGTCCATGAGGGGGTCGGCGAGGGAGGTGCGCAGGGCGCGCAGTTCGGTGGCGAGGCGCGCGAAGCGGACCCGGGCCTCGGCGGAGAAGGCCAGCCCGTCGTCGGCGGCGCCGCCGGAGTCGAGGAAGGTGTCGAGCGCGTCGGCGAGGGAGACGACCTCGGCCGGGTCGACGCCCTCGACGGCGGCGGCGAGCCGCTGCTCGGGGTCGGCCTCCTCGCCGCCCCGGTGGACGAGGAGGCGGGCGCGCCGGCCGAGGAGGGCGAGGTCGCGGGCGCCGATGCGCCAGCGGGGGCCGGTGAGGAGGCGGACCAGGGCGGCGTTGGCCCCCGGGTCCTGGAGGACCTCGCAGACGGCGACGAGGTCGGCGATCTCGGGCAGGTGGAGCAGGCCGGAGAGGCCGACGACCTCGACGGGCACGTCACGGGCGACGAGGGCGGCGTGGATGGCGGGGAAGTCGGTGGCGGTGCGGCACAGGACGGCGATCTCGCCGGGCTCGCGGCCGGTCCGTACGAGGTGGGCGAGGGAGTCGGCGAGCCAGTCGATCTCCTCGGCGTGGGTGCGCAGGAGGGCGATGCGGACGGTGCCGTCGGTCTCGGCGCCGGGGGCGGGGCGCAGCGCCTCCACGCCCGCGTGCATGGCGCGCAGGGGGGCGGCGAGCCCGTTGGCGAGGTCGAGGAGGCGGCCGCCGCTGCGCCGGTTCTCGGAGAGGGAGTAGCGGCTCGCGGGGCTGCCGTCGGCGTGCGGGAAGTGCTCGGGGAAGTCGTCGAGGTTGGCGACGGAGGCGCCGCGCCAGCCGTAGATGGCCTGGCAGGGGTCGCCGACGGCGGTCACGGCGTGTCCGGTGCTGCGGCCGGCCGGGCCCTGGCCGAAGAGTCCGGAGAGCAGCAGCCGCTGGGCGACGGAGGTGTCCTGGTACTCGTCGAGCAGGACGACCTTGAACTCCTCGCGGAGGATCGCGCCGACCTCGGGCCGGGTGGTGGCGAGCTCGGCGGAGCGGGCGATCTGGTCGCCGAAGTCGAGCAGGTCGCGGGAGCGCTTGGCGGCGCGGTAGCGGACGACGAGGTCGAGGAGCTCGCGGCGGGCGGCGGAGGCCTCGGGGATCTTGCGCAGTTCGGCGTTGCTGAGCTTGGCGTCGGCGAGGGCGTCGAGGAGCTCGGAGTCGTACGCGAGGAGCCGATCGGGTGGTACGAGGTGCTCGGCGAGCTCTGCGTCGAGGGCGAGCAGGTCGGTGATGAGGGTCGGGAAGGAGCGGGTGAGCGCGGGGTACGGGCCGGGGGCCTCGCGCAGCACGCGCGCGGCGAGCTGGTAGCGGGTGGCGTCGGCGAGGAGCCGGGAGGTGGGCTCCAGGCCGATGCGGAGGCCGTGGTCGGTGAGGAGCTGCCCGGCGAAGGCGTGGTAGGTGGAGATGCGGGGCTCGCCCGGGGGGTTGTCGGGGTCGATGACGTCGGGGTCGGTGACGCCGGCGCGGACGAGGGCGGTGCGGACGCGCTCGGCGAGCTCGCCGGCGGCCTTGTTGGTGAAGGTGAGACCGAGGACCTGCTCGGGGGCGACCTGGCCCGTGCCGACCAGCCAGACCACGCGGGCCGCCATCACCGTCGTCTTGCCGGAGCCGGCTCCGGCCACGACGACCTGCGGGGCGAGCGGCGCGGTGATGCAGGCCGTCTGCTCCGGGGTGAACGGGATGCCGAGGACCTCCTTGAGCTGCTCGGGGTCGGTGAGGTGTGCGGTCACCTCAAAGAGGCTAACGGGGCCGACTGACACTCCGGCCCCGTGCGCCTCTGACCTGGGGTGTTACGCGAGGAGGGGGCGGGTTCTAGGCGGGTGCGCCGCCGTCCAGCTTGGAGAGGTCGACGGTCTCGTCGGCCGGCGGGGCCTTCACGACGACCGGCTTGTCGTAGTCC
Organism: Streptomyces sp. NPDC002825; assembly: GCF_040295385.1. NCBI lineage: Bacteria > Bacillati > Actinomycetota > Actinomycetes > Kitasatosporales > Streptomycetaceae > Streptomyces > Streptomyces sp. NPDC002825. The sequence goes on along the minus strand of NZ_JBEOVH010000045.1, from coordinate 30,662 downwards.
GAGAGCAGGATCGCGCCGGGCTCGTCGCCGCCCGTCTTGACCATCTTCAGGATGTACGGCTTGCCCGTCCGGGAGACGGACACGGTGGTGGTCTCGCCGCCCGTCTTCTTCTTCACCAGGGTCGCGACGGGTGTGCCGTGGACCTTGCCGTCCGGTCCGCGGGTCAGTCCGCTGCGCTGTTCCTTGTCCTTGTCCAGGTCGGCGAGGAGCGACTTCAGGTCGCAGACGCTGCCGAGGTCCTGGCTGCCCGGCTGTCCGGGGGCGATCTTGAGCCAGCGGCCCTTGATGAGTTCGAGGGTGACGGTGATCTGCGGCTCCGGCATGCCCTGGGAGGCCATGGAGGCCCGCCAGAACGCCTCGTCGCCCTTCATGTACGTGATGTCGTCGAGCCGGCGCAGTTCGGCGGTGCCGTCCTTGATCTTGATGAGGCCGGTGCACTCGTCCTTGTCGTTGACGGCGAAGTCGATGCCGAGCGGCTGTCCTTCGCTGACGAGCTTGCCGGTCATGCGCAGGGACGTCGCGGACCGGGTGGCGGTGACGGCCCGCTCGGCGATCTGGTCGGCGGTGAGGCCGGCGAACGGGTCCGGGGAGGGGACGACGGCCGCCCCGGGGCCCGCCGTCGTCGCGGGCGCCGCCGCGTGGGCCGTCGCCGTCACGGGTCCCGCGACGACGACGGCGGCGCAGACGACGGCCGCGGCGCGGAGCTTTCGGTGGGAGTGGGACGCCATGCGTACCTCCTCGCGGTTCCCCGAGGCTCCCACCAGCGTCGCCCCACGCGCGCGTGCCCGCGACTTCTGGGCCTCACGGCCCGGGGTGCGTCAGGAGGCGCCCTTCATCAGCTCTTCCATGTCGACGACGTCGCCGGCCGGCGGGGCGGTGACGGTCACCGGCGTGCCGAAGTCGCTCAGGGTGACCGTGCCCGGGTCGTCGCCGCCGGTCGTCACGACGCGGAGGATGTACGGCTTCGCGGAGTCCTTGGCCACGTAGAAGGTCGTGGTCTCGTCCTTGTCCTTCTTGGTGAGGACGGCGGCCGGCTTGCCGTCGACGTCGGCGTCGGCCTCGCGGGTCAGGCCCTTGCGCGGCGTCTCCTCGTCCATGTCCTTGACGATCTTCTTCAGGTCGCAGAAGTTGTCCTCGTCCTCTGCGGCCCCGGCGGGCATCTTCATCCAGCGGCCCTTGAGCAGCGCGGACATGGAGTCGGACTCCTCCGAGGAGGCGCCCTCCTCGCCGCCGCTGGACTTCCAGAAGGCGTCGTCGCCCTTCATGTAGCTGTCGCCGCCGGTGGCGAGCATCTCGGCCTTGCCCCCCTTGGGGGCCGTCATGGTGCCCTTGCAGTTGCCCTTGTCGTCGACGGCGAAGTCGACGGTCATCTCCTCGCCGTCGGTCTTGCCGCTGCCGTTCATGTGGAAGGCGGTGGCCGACTTCGTCGTCTCGACGGCCTTGTCGGCGATGGCGTCGGCCGTGAGTCCCGCGAAGGGGTCGGCGGCCTTGTCGTCGCCCATGGAACAGCCCGTGACACCCGCGACCACGGCCACACAGACCGTCGCCGCCGCCCAGAGCTTCCGGTTGGCCCTCATGCGCGTACTCCTCACAGCGTCTTTCACAGCTTCTCTTCACCACGCCTTCAGGTGGGCGCGCAAAGGGAGACCGGTGAGCGGGGGTGAGGGATGTACGGAGGACGACGTGACGCTCCGCACACGATCCGGGGTCAGTCGACGACCTGACGGCCCTCGGGCTGGGCGCTGCACGAGGCCCGGAAGGCGCAGGTCGTGCAGTGCTGGCCGGTGCTCGGGGTGAACCGCTCGTCGAGGACCCGGCCCGCCGCGTTGGCGAGCAGCTCGCCGACCCACTCCCCGGTCAGCGGCTCCTGCGCCTGGACCTTGGGCAGCGCGTCGCCGCCCTCCTTCTTCGGGGCGGCCTGCCGCAGCTGGACGAGTTCGGCGCCGCCCGGCTCCGGGCGGTCGCCGCCGAAGACCTCGTCGAGGGCGCCCTCGCGCACCGCGAGCTGGTAGACGGCGAGCTGCGGGTGGTGGGCGACCTCGTCCTTGGTGGGGGCGGACTTGCCGGTCTTGAAGTCGACGACGTACGCGCGCCCGTGCTCGTCGGTCTCGACGCGGTCCATGGAGCCCCGGATGCGGACCTCGTACTCCCCCGCCTCCAGGGTCACGTCGAAGCCGTGCTCGGAGGCTGCGGGGGTACGGCCGCCGCGGTCCATGACGTGCCAGCTCAGGAAGCGTTCGAGGGCCACGCGCGCGTGCTGCTTCTCCTGGGCCGACTTCCAGGGCGCGTCGAAGGCGAGGGCGTCCCAGACGGAGTCGAGCCGGGCCATGAGGACGTCGAGGTCGGCCGGGGTGCGGCCGGAGGCGACCTCGTCGGCGAGGACGTGGACGACGTTCCCGAAGCCCTGGGCGGCGGTGGCGGGGGCCGCCGCCTTGACCTCACGGCCGAGGAACCACTGGAGGGAGCAGGTGCCGACGAGGTTCTCCAGGGAGCTCGGCGACAGGGCCACCGGCCGGTCGCGCTCGCGCAGCGGCGCCGTGCTGTGCGTGGGCTCGAACAGGCCCCACCAGCGGTCCGGGTGCGCGGCCGGGACCAGCGGCTGCCCGTCCTCGTCGGTGAGCGCGGCCAGCCGGGCGAGGCGGTCGGCGGCCGCCTCCCGGAGTTCGGGCGAGGCCTCCGGGTCGACGGTGGTGGCGCGCAGCTCGGCGACGAGCGCGGCGACGGCGAGCGGTCGGCGGGGGCGGCCGGGGACGTCCTTCGGTTCGGCGCCGAGCTCGGTGAGGAAGCGGGACGGCTGGTCGCCGTCCTCGGCGGCGGCCTTCACGGCCGTGACGACGAGCCGGTCACGCGCGCGCGTGGCGGCCACGTAGAAGAGCCTGCGCTCCTCGGCGAGGAGGGCGCCGGGGGTGAGGGGTTCGGCGAGGCCGTCGCGGCCGATGCGGTCCGCTTCGAGGAGGGAGCCCCGGCGGCGGAGGTCCGGCCACAGCCCCTCCTGCATGCCGGCGATCACGACGAAGCTCCATTCCAGGCCCTTGGAACGGTGGGCGGTCATCAGACGGACCGCGTCCGGGCGGGTGTGCCGGCGGGTGAGGGTGTCGGCGGCGATGTCCTGGGCGTCGAGCTCTTCGAGGAAGTTGAGGACGCCTCGGCCGCCGACGCGCTCCTCGGCGCGGGCGGCGGTCTCGAACAGCGCGCAGACGGCGTCGAGGTCACGGTCGGCGTTGCGTCCCGCGGTGCCGCCGCGGAGGGCGGCGCGCTCCAGGCGGCCGGGCCAGGGGGTGCCGCTCCAGAGGACCCAGAGGGCCTCTTCGGCGGTGCCGCCGTCCTGCAGGAGGGTGCGGGTCTCCTTCAGCAGCCGGCCGAGACGCTGGGCGCCGCGCGCGTAGGCCGGGTCGTGCGCCACCAGGCGCTCCGGCTCGGCGAGGGCCCTTGCGAGGAGGACGTCGGAGGGGGGCGGGACCTTGTTGCCCGCGGCGCGCTCCTCGTCCCGGAGGGCGCGGCCGAGGCGGCGGAGGTCGGCGGGGTCCACGCCGGCGAGGGGGGAGGCGAGCAGTTCGAGTGCGGTCTCCACGGGGAGCCAGTCGGGGGTGTCGGCCGGCTCCGGCGCGGGCTCGCCCGCGGCCCCTGCCACGGCCCTCAGCGCAAGGAGCAGTGGAGCCACCGCCGGTTCGTGGCGGAGGGGGGTGTCCGCCGCGTCTGTCTCCACCGGGACTCCCGCCGAGGTCAGGGCTCGGCGGAGGGACGGGAGGGAGGCGGCGGCGCGGGTGAGGACCGCCATGTCCTGCCAGGGCACACCGTCCTCCAGGTGCGCGCGGCGCAGCAGGTCGGCGATGTTCTCGGCCTCCGCCGAGGCCGTGGGGTACGTGTACGCCTCCGCCCGGCCCCCGTCCCGCGTCGGGGCGAGCTCGCGGTGGGCGCGGACCTTGTCGGCGGGGAGCCGGGGCATCGGCATCCGCTGGGCGAGCAGCCGGGTCGCCGCCAGGAGCCGCGCGCCCGAGCGGCGCGAGGTGCGCAGCACGCGGACGGTCGACCCGCCGAAGGTGGCCGGGAAGTCGAGGATGCCGTTCACGTCGGCGCCGCGGAAGGCGTAGATGGACTGGTCGGGGTCGCCGAAGGCGACGACCGTGCTGCGGCCGCCGCCCGCGAGCGCGTGCAGGAGCCGGACCTGCGCCGGGTCGGTGTCCTGGTACTCGTCGACGTAGATCGCGTCGTACGCGGGCATGCGGGCGTCCCGGGCGAGCGGTACGGCCCGGTGGACGAGCTCGCTGTAGTCGAGGACGCCCTGGAGGTCGAGGACGTCGAGGTACTCGGCGAGGAAGCCGGCGGCCGCTTTCCAGTCCGGGCGGCCGACCCGGTCGGCGAAGCGGGCCAGGGCGTCCGGCCCGAGGCCCAGTTCGCGGGAGCGCGCGAGGACGGCCCGTACCTCGTCGGCGAAGCCGCGGGTGGTGAGGCAGGCGCGGAGTTCGTCGGGCCAGCGGACGCGTCCGAGGCCCGCCTTCTCCAGGTCGATCTGGCCGGCGAGCAGTTCGCGGACGGCGAGGTCCTGCTCGGGTCCGGAGAGCAGCCGGAGCGGTTCGGCGAAGAGCTCGGCGTCCTGGTGGGCGCGGATCAGGGCGTAGCAGTACGAGTGGAAGGTGGTGGCCTGCGGCGGGCGGCGGCCGCCGAGCCGCCCGGCCATGCGGTCGCGGAGTTCGACGGCGGCCTTGCGGCTGAAGGTGAGGACGAGGAGGCGTTCGGGGTCGGCGCCGTTCTCCATGCGGGCGGCGACGGCCTCGACCAGGGTGGTCGTCTTTCCGGTGCCGGGTCCGGCGAGGACGAGGAGAGGTCCGCGGGTGTGGTCAACCACTTCCCGCTGGACTGCGTCCAGCTGAGGGGGATCCAGCGGGGCCGGCGTGGTGCGCACCAGTCGGTAGGCGCCCGGGGTCCGCTGCCGTCCCTGACCCGGGTACGGCTGTCCCTGGTGCGGCGGCGTATGCCGGGTGGTGGAGGAGGAGCTCACGTGGTTCGCCGGTCCTGGTGGGTGTGGTGGTGCGGGTGAGGCGGCCCTGTGCCGTGGCCGCCGCCTCGGGAGACGCGAACGTCGACGTTACGCGAAGCGGGCCGCCGACGAGCCGTACTCCGTACCGCGTCCACCCCCGCGGACCCGTCCCGGCCGGGGCCCCGGCCTGGATGACCGGGGCTCCTCCCTCAGGTGTGAGTTCCGGCACCTCGACCGGCGTCCCGACCGGCGTCCCCGCCGATCGCCGGCCCCTCGCCCGCACCGCCGTCCCAGCGCGCCCGCCGCATGTCGATCCTCGGTACGTGCCCCTCGGCCGCCGCCCCCGCCGTACGCAGCGGGGTGCCCTCCTCGCGGTAGTGGGCGAGGGCCCTCGGCTCGTGGCCCGGGAGCAGCGTGCCGTCGGCGCGGACCACTCGCCACCAGGGGGCGGTCCCGCCGTACAGTGCCATCACACGGCCGACCTGGCGGGGTCCGCCCTCGCCGAGCCATTCGGCCACGTCGCCGTAGGTCATGACGCGGCCGGGAGGGATCGCGTCGGCCACGTCGAGCACCCGCTCCGCGTACTCGGGCAGCTCTCCGGTCTCCCCGACGGGCTTCCCGGCGGTCTCCCCCACAGGCTCCTCCATGCTCATCCGCCCCATCCTGCCTCACCGCACCGACATGGCCCTGATGCCTCCGCCCGGCGGCTCTTCGTGCCACCATCGTCCGGGCGGTGACTGGTGATACGAGATCAAGAGCGACAAGTACAAGAACACGAACAAGATCGACAAGACGCGCATGCAGAGACGGACATGGTGATGGACACGAAGCCTCCTGAGGGGGCTCAGCCCGACGTGCCCGAGAAGGTCTCCGGCGACGAGCCGCTGCTCGCCGCCCGTGTGCACCGGCCCTCCGACCTGATGCGGCTGCTCGTCGGCCTGCTCGCCATCGGGCTCGTCATCGCCGTCGCCGCCTTCGCCCACGCCACGACCTCGGGTCTCGAGCAGGACATCAACAAGGGCGCGACCGGCACCCCGGACGTGTTCGTCAAGATCGCCGGTCTCGTCTCCTCCATCGCCGTCCTGCTCGTACCGGTCGCCTTCGCCATCGAGCGGCTGATCAAACGCGACGGGCTGCGGATCGCCGACGGCGTCCTCGCCGCCGTCCTGGCGCACGGCGTCACCCTCGCCACCGACCTCTGGGTCGCCCAGGCCGCGCCCGGCACCATCCAGGACGCGCTGACCCAGCCGCAGTCCGGCGGCGGGCTCACGGACCCGGTGCACAACTACCTCGCGCCGGTCATCGCGTACATGACCGCCGTCGGCATGGCCCGCAGACCCCGCTGGCGGGTGTCGCTCTGGGTGGTGCTGCTGCTGGACGCGTTCACGATGCTGGTGGCCGGCTACACCACGGCCCTCTCGATCATCCTGACCGTACTGATCGGCTGGACGGTCGCGTACGGCACGCTCTACGCCGTCGGCTCGCCGAACGTCCGGCCCACCGGGCAGACCCTCCTCGCCGGCCTGCGCCGGGTCGGCTTCCGGCCCGTGACCGCGCTGCGCGCCGAGGGCGTGCCGGACGCGGCCGACAGCGGGGACCGGGGCCGCCGGTACATCGTGACCCTGGAGGAAGGGCGGCCGCTCGACGTCACCGTCGTCGACCGGGAGCAGCAGGCGCACGGCTTCTTCTACCGCGCCTGGCGGCGGATCACCCTGCGGGCGATCACCACCCGCCGCTCGATCGTCTCGCTGCGCCAGGCCCTGGAGCAGGAGGCGCTCCTCGCGTACGCGGCGATCGCCGCCGGGGCGAACGCGCCGAAGCTGATCGCCACCTCGGAGCTCGGCCCGGACGCGGTGATGCTCGTGTACGAGCACATCGGCGGCCGGAGTCTGGACTCGCTCGACGACGCCGAGATCACGGACGAGCTGGTCCTGAGCGCCTGGAGGCAGGTCCGGGCGCTGCAGTCGCGCCGGATCGCGCACCGCCGGCTCACCGGGGACGCCATCCTGGTGGATCGTTCCGGCAGGGTGATCCTCACGGATCTGCGGGGCGGCGAGATCGCGGCCGGCGACCTGGTGCTGCGGATGGACGTCGCCCAGCTGCTCACCACCCTCGGTCTGCGGGTGGGCGCGGAGCGGGCGGTCGCCGCGGCCGTCGAGGTGCTCGGCCCGGACGCCGTCGCCGACTGTCTGCCGCTGCTCCAGCCCATCGCGCTGAGCCGCTCCACGCGCGCGACGCTGCGGAAGCTGGCGCGGGAGCGGTCCGCGCGGGAGCGGGAGGCCGTGCTCGCGGCCTCGGAGGCGGCCAAGCACGAGCGGGAGCTCGCCAAGGCCGAGGCGGCGGACAAGACGGCCCTGCGGGCCGAGACGAAGGCCGAGAAGAAGGCGGACAGGAAGGCCGAGAAGCGGGCCCTCGACACCGCCCTCGACGAGGCGCGCGAGGAGGACCTGCTCGCGCAGATCCGGCAGCAGGTGCTGCTGATCCGCCCGCAGGCCCCGGTGGAGCCGGTCCGTCTGGAGCGGATCAAGCCGCGGACCCTGGTCAGCCTGATCGCGGGCGCGGTCGCCGCGTACTTCCTGCTCTCGCAGATCGCCCGTACGCCGCTGTCGACGGTCAGCGAGGCGGACTGGCGCTGGGTGTCGGCCGCGGTGCTGTTCTCGGCGCTCAGCTACGTGGCGGCGGCGATGGCCCTGCTCGGCTTCGTGCCCGAGCGGGTCGGGTTCTGGCGGACGGTGGCGGCGCAGGTCGCCGGCTCCTTCGTGAAGATCGTCGCCCCCGCGGCGGTCGGCGGCGTCGCGCTGAACACCCGCTTCCTCCAGCGCTCGGGAGTGCGCCCCGGCCTCGCGGTCGCGAGCGTCGGCGCCTCGCAGCTCTTCCAGCTGGGGGCACACATCCTGCTGCTGCTCTCCTTCGGGTATCTGACGGGCACCGAGAAGTCGCAGTCCTTCACCCCGTCGAGGACGGTCATCGCGGGACTCCTGACGGTCGCGGTGCTCGTCCTGGTGGTGACGGCGATCCCGTTCATGCGCAAGTTCGTCTCGACGCGGCTGCGCTCGCTGTTCGCCGGTGTCGTGCCGCGCATGCTGGACGTGCTCCAGCGGCCCGTGAAACTGGCGACGGGCATCAGCGGGATGCTGCTCCTCACCGGCGTGTTCGTGCTCTGCCTCGACGCCTCCATCCGGGCCTTCGGGCACGGCCACCAGTCGATCAGCTACGCGAGCGTGGCCGTCGTCTTCCTCGCGGGCAACGCGCTCGGTTCGGCCGCGCCGACGCCGGGCGGTGTCGGCGCGGTCGAGGGCGCGCTCACCGTCGGTCTGGTGGCGGTGGGCCTGCCCCTCGAGGTCGCGACGCCGGCGGTGCTCCTGTACCGCCTGCTGACCCTGTGGCTCCCGGTGCTGCCGGGGTGGATCTGCTTCAACTGGCTGACCAAGCGGGAAGCCCTGTAGGACCCCGAGTACGCCACCCGCTTGGCCCCCCGTCCCGCGCGGGGGCCCGGGCGGCGGACCACGATGGGCCTATGCCGATCTCCGCCGCCCAGCGCGCCGCTCTGCTGACCGCCACCACCGTGCTGCTCGCCGCCGGCTGCTCGGACGCGGGCGGCGAGTCGGCGGACCCGGTGAAGCCGACCGGCACGGCCGGGCTCTCGGGGCTGACCGCGCAGAAGCTGTCCTGGGCGCCGTGCCCGGCGCCGTCCGCCGCCGAGGGCGGCGGCGCCCCGCCCTCCCCGCTGCCCGGCGGCACCGTCTGGGAGTGCTCCTTCCTCCAGACCCCGCTCGACTGGTCGGCGCCGGAGGGCGAGACCATCGAGCTGGCCCTCATCCGCGCCAGGGCCCGTGACAGCGCCCGGCGGATCGGTTCGCTGATCTTCAACTTCGGCGGGCCCGGCGGCTCCGGCATCACCGGCCTGCCCGGTTTCGCCGACGACTACGAGTCCCTGCGCGGCCGCTACGACCTGGTCTCCTTCGACCCGCGCGGGGTCGGCCGCAGCGACCCCGTCGAGTGCGCCACCGACAAGGAGCTCGACGCCTACTACGCCCTGGACTTCATGCCCGACGACACCGCGGAGGAGCGGACGCTGTCGGACGCCCAGAAGCGCTACGCGCAGGGCTGCGAGCGCGACGCGGGCGCGGCCCTGCCGCACGTCGGCACCGAGAACGCCGCCCGGGACCTGGACCTGATGCGCCAGGTCCTCGGCGACGAGAAGCTGCACTACTTCGGCATCTCGTACGGCACCGAACTCGGCGGCGTCTACGCCCACATGTTCCCCGAGAACGTCGGCAGGGCCGTCTTCGACGCGGTCGTCGACCCGGACGCGGGCGTCGAGGACGGCGCGATCGGCCAGGCCAAGGGCTTCCAGCTCGCCCTGGACAACTTCGCCCAGGACTGTGTGGACCGGGCCGACGAGTGCACCCTGCCCGGCAGCAGCGTCTCCGAGATCGAGGCGGGCATCACCGACCTCCTCACCGCCCTCGACAAGGAGCCCATCCCCGGCATCGGCTCCCGCAAGCTGACCCAGACGCAGGCCACCAACGGCATCGTGCAGTCCCTGTACTCGAAGGAGTTCTGGCCGTATCTGGAGCAGGGGCTCGACGCGGCCGACGGCGGCGACGGGGCGCTGCTCCTCTCGCTGTCGGACTCGATGAACGGGCGCGGCGAGAACGGCTCGTACAGCAACATCCAGGCCGCGAACGCCGCCATCAACTGCGTGGACTTCAAGGAGCGCTACACCCTGGGGCAGGCCAAGGAGCGGCTGCCCCAGTTCCGCGAGGCCTCCCCCGTCTTCGGCGACTTCATGGGCTGGGCGCTGGCGGGCTGCTCGCAGTGGCCGGTGCCCGGGATCTGGGAGCACCCGGACGTCTCGGCGCCGGGCTCGGCGCCGATCCTCGTCGTCGGGAACACCGGCGACCCGGCCACCCCGTACGAGGGGGCGCGGGCGATGGTGAACGCGCTCGGCAAGGGCGTCGGCGTGGAGCTGACGTACGAGGGCGAGGGCCACGGCGCCTACAACGGCGGGAGCGCGTGCGTGAAGAGGGCCGTGGACCAGTACCTGCTCGACGGCAAGGTCCCGGCCTCGGGCACGGTCTGCAAGTGAGGACGGAAACGGGAAGGCCCCGGACCTCGGGTCCGGGGCCTTGCCTGCTCGCGTCTCAGTAGACCGGCTTCTCGGGCTCGATCTGGTGGACCCAGCCGATCACGCCGCCGCCGACGTGGACCGCGTCCGCGAAGCCCGCGGACTTGAGCACCGCGAGGACTTCCGCACTGCGGACACCCGTCTTGCAGTGCAGGACGATCCGCCGGTCCTGCGGGAGGTCCTGGAGGGCGTTGCCCATCAGGAACTCGTTCTTCGGGATCAGCCGCGCGCCCGGGATCGAGACGATCTCGTACTCGTTCGGCTCACGGACGTCGATGATGTCGATCTTCTCGTCCGCGTCGATCCACTCCTTGAGCTGCTTCGGAGTGATCGTGGAGCCGAGCGCCGCCTCCTGGGCCTCCTCGGACACGACGCCGCAGAAGGCCTCGTAGTCGATGAGCTCGGTGACGGTCGGGTTCTCGCCGCAGACCGCGCAGTTGGGGTCCTTGCGGACCTTCACCTGGCGGTACTGCATCTCCAGGGCGTCGTAGATCATCAGGCGGCCGACCAGCGGGTCGCCGACGCCGGCCAGGACCTTGATGGCCTCGGTGACCTGGATGGAGCCGATCGACGCGCAGAGCACGCCGAGGACGCCGCCCTCGGCGCAGGACGGGACCATGCCCGGCGGCGGGGGCTCCGGGTAGAGGCAGCGGTAGCAGGGGCCGTACTCGGACCAGAAGACGGAGGCCTGGCCGTCGAAGCGGTAGATCGAGCCCCACACGTACGGCTTGTTCAGCAGCACGCACGCGTCGTTGACGAGGTAGCGCGTGGCGAAGTTGTCCGTGCCGTCGACGATCAGGTCGTACTGGCTGAAGATGTCCATCACGTTGTCGGCCTCGAGCCGCTCTTCGTGCAGGATCACGTTCACGTACGGGTTGATGCCGAGGACCGAGTCCTTGGCCGACTCGGCCTTGGAGCGGCCGATGTCGGACTGGCTGTGGATGATCTGGCGCTGGAGGTTCGACTCGTCGACCTCGTCGAACTCCACGATGCCGAGCGTGCCCACGCCGGCGGCGGCCAGGTACATCAGCGCCGGGGAGCCGAGGCCGCCGGCGCCGACACACAGCACCTTGGCGTTCTTCAGGCGCTTCTGCCCGTCCATCCCGACGTCCGGGATGATCAGGTGGCGGGAGTACCTGCGGACCTCGTCTACGGTGAGCTCGGTGGCCGGCTCGACCAGGGGTGGCAGCGTCACGGAGACCTCATCAATACAGCTGGTCGGGATGAGTACGGTTGTTCTCCCCGTAACACTGCCACGCCCCTTCTCATTCCGAGACACCCATTCCGATCCGCGAGACGATTTCGTCCCAGTAGCCGGGCAGCGAGTGGAATGCGGTGGATTGTCCCGGACCCCCCGCGCGGTCGGTGAAGAAGATCGTCCCCGCCCCCTGCCAGCGGGCGATCCGCAGGGCCTCGTCCAGGTGCGTGCGCGGCACGCCGTGGACGAGGTGGACGAACTTCGCCTCCGTGTACTCGGCGGTCCACTCCGCCACCTGCGACCAGCGGTAGTCCACCCAGGAGCCGGCGAAGGTCACCAGCTGGTCGGCGGCCTCGGCGTACCCCGGGTGCGGGTGGGTGCCGTGACCGAGGACGAGGTGGGCCTCGCCGCCCAGCACGGTCTCCAGGGTGGCGGTGAGCCGCCGCGTCCCTGCCAGGTCGGCCCGGTCGGCGGGGGCGCGGTCCAGGTAGAAGCCGTCGACCTTGTACCAGTCGAGGAAGCGGTGGGCCTCGGAGACGAGCTCCCCGAGCGGGCGGGAGCCGTACGCGAGGTCCAGGTGTCCGAGGACCTTCACCCCGGCGTTCCGCAGCTTCCCGGCCGCCTCCAGGCAGTGCGGGTCGGGGCGGCTGCCGGGGCCGTCCGCCACGTTGAGCACGGCCCAGTGCAGCGGGGTCCCGGGGCGGGTCAGCTCGGCCCACTCGACGGGCGCGAGCAGCGGATGGGCGTAGCCGGGGACGCCGAAGCCGAGCGCCTGGACCGCGCCGGTGGCCGTGGTCGTCGTCAGATGCGACACGCCGCCTCCATCCAGATGTCGGCGAGGGACTCCTCCAGGTTGATCCGGGGCCGCCAGCCGAGCCGGTCGCGGGCGGTGCGGACGTCGGCCTGCTGCCAGGGCCCGCAGCCGTCGGGGTACGGGTACGGGGCGGAGCCCAGCTGGTCGGCGATGGTCCCCTCGGTGCGGGGGGCGCCGATCATCGGGCGCTGCGGGATGCCGTGCGGGCCGTCCAGCTCGTGCAGGTTGCCCGCGTAGCCCGCGACCCGGGCGAGGACGGCGGCGGCGTCCCTGAGCCGGACCGCGCGCCCGGTGCCGATGTTGACGACGCCCTGGGCGGCGGAGAGGGAGGCGGCGTGGACGGCCCGCGCCACGTCCCGTACGTCGACGAAGTCCCGCTGCACGCCGAGACCGCTGAGCTTGAGCTCGCCGTCCCCGGCCTGCATCGCGCGGCGCATCGCCTCGGCGAGGCGGCCCAGCGGGGAGCCGGCGGGCGTGCCGGGGCCGACCGGGGAGAAGACCCGCAGGACGACGGCGTCGAGCCCGGAGCCGAGGACGAGTTCGGTCGCGGCGAGCTTGGACACCCCGTACGGTCCGCCGGGGCGCGGGATCGCGTCCTCGGCCGTGGAGGAGCCGGGCTGGCTCGGCCCGTACTCCGAGGCGCAGCCGACCTGGACGAGCCGGGCCCCGCAGCCGCTGCGGCGCAGGGCCTCGCAGACGGTGGCGACGGCGACGGTGTTGTGCCGGGTCAGCTCGCGGGCGCCGCCGCGGGTGGCTCCGGCGCAGTTGACGACGACCCCGGGGTGGACGGCGTCCAGGAATCGGGTGAGCGCGCCGGGGCTGCCCGAGGCGAGGTCGAAGCGCACGTCGGCGTCGTCGCCCCGGCCGAGCGCGGTCAGGTGGACGGCCGGGTCGGCGAGCAGCCGGTCGGCGACGAAACGGCCGATGAACCCGTTGGCTCCGAGCAGTAGCACCCTCATCGTGCGGCCCCTGAGTGCCGACCGGCCGGTGCCTGGGGTGGAGGGGTCATGGTCTTCGTTCTCCTTGCGGGGTGATGAGAGAGGTGGCGGGGCACGCCCGCGGCGTCGGCTCCGCGGGTGTGGAGGGGTTCTTCACGGGCGGCTCGGCGGCTGGGGGTTGCTCTGGTCACCGAGACCGGGGCTGGCGGTCACCGGGCGGCGTGGGCCGATGCCCGGGTGAGGGTGCCGGTCGCGTGGGCCAGCAGGCCGAGCGCGGCGGCGCCGCAGACGAGGGTGGGTACGGCCTCGGGTCCCCAGGTCTCGACGAGGGCGCGCACCGGGGCGGCGAGCGCGTCGAAGCCGGGGACGGGGACGCGGGCGGCGAGGACGCTCGCGAGGGCGAGGGCCTCGCCGGCGGTGGCGGCGGCGAGGGCGGCGGCGGCCGTCTCGGCGGAGCCGTGGACGGTGAGGAGCCGGGCGAGCAGCAGGAGCGCCCCGAGGGCGAGGGCTCCGGGGCTGAACCCGGTGAGGGTGAGCAGGGCGGTGAGGGCGAGGAGTTGGAGGGTCACGGTGCCGAGGAGCAGCGGCCGGGTGGCGGCGGCGAAGTCGGCGAGGCCGCGGCTGTCGGCGAGGCGGCGGCGGGCGCGGCGGGCGAAGAGGTGGGCGCCCCAGGCGGCGGGGGCGACGGCGAGGGCGAGGCCCAGGAGCGGCGCGGGGTCGAGGGCCCAGGCCCCGTCGGGGCCGCCACTGAGGACCTCCTCCAGGAGTCCGTCGCCGCCGGCCGCGTAGGCCAGCAGCCAGAGGGTCCAGAGCCGGGCGGCGGGGACGGTCCCTCCGTCGGGCGCACGGAAGGGGCCCCGGCGCACGGCGAGCACCAGGGCGGCGCCGAGGGCGAGTGCCCCGGCGGCCCCGACGGCGAGCCGCACGGGCCCGTAGGTGAGGGCGAGGCCGAGTCCGGTGAGCCCGGCGACCCCGCCGGGGGCGAGGACGGCGAGCGCCCAGGGCGCACGGGCCGGCTCCGGCTCCGCGAGGGGCGCGGGCTTCTCCTGGCCGCGGGGCACGCGCGCGTACAGCTCTTCGGCGAGCGAGAACACGTCCCGGTGCCGGAAGCGTGCGGCGGTCCGGTCGGTGAAGCCCTGCGCTTCGAGTCCTGCGGCGATCTCCAGGGGGTCGACGGCCCGCTCGCAGAGCTCCCGGTGCCGGTGCATGAGCACCTTGACGGGGTCGGCGTTCCCGCGGCGGGGGCGGGGGGCGGCGGGCGGCGGGCCCGCCGGGGCGGTCTCCGGCTCCGCACGCCACGCTGCACCCCGCACCGGGGAGCCGCCGTGGTCGGCGGGCCGCCGCCCGGACACGGCTTCCGGCACGGCATCGGGCCCGCCCGCCGGTGCGCGGCGCGCGTCCGGGGACTCCGGACCCGGCTCCGGGGCGGGCCGGGCCGTGGCCGGTCGTGCGGGTCTCGGCGTGGTCTCTGCCGGGACCGGGGCTATCCCGGAGGGGGCGGCGTCGTCCTCGGGGGCGGGCGCGCGCAGGTCCAGGCTGCCGGCGGCGGTGAGGGCCGGGGTGCCGAGGAGGGCTTCGGAGCGGGCGTCCCAGGCTCCGGGGCTCGTCGGGGCGGCGGAGCCGCGCATGGGTGTGCCTCCTTCAGGCATCGGGGGCTCCTGTCCCCGCGGTCACGGCCTTGTGCGCCCAGCTGCCCGGCACATGGGCCTCGGCCGGGTGGGCGAAGGGGACGCCGTCCCCGGGGCGGTGGCGCACCGGCGCGTGGGAGAGGAGTTCGAGGTAGATGCCGCGGAACGCGGCGAGGTTCTGTTCGACCGTGAAGAGTTCGAGCGCGCGGGCCCGGGCGGCCGCGCCGAGCCGGAAGCGGCGCTCGGGGTCGCGGAGCAGCGCGAGGCAGGCGTCGGCGAGCGCCCGGGGGTTGCGCGGGGGGACGACGAGGCCGGTGCCGCCGATGATCTCGACGACGGCGCCGACGTCGGTGGAGACGGTGGCCCGGGCGCAGAACATCGCCTCGACCAGGCTCGCGGGGAAGCCCTCGACGAGGCTCGACATGACGACGAGCGCGCCCGAGGCGTACGTGTCCTCCAGGGTGGGCGCCTCCGGGCCGCCGAGCTCCTCGAAGGTGACGGGGTTCTCGCCGACGGCGTGCGCTCCGGGGGCCTCGTCGGGGAAGAGCTGGGCCGCGAGCCCCTTGCAGTACGTGAGGTAGGCGCCGGCGCCGGGTTCTCGGACGGGCACGGCGACGATCCGGAGGCGGGCGTCGGGCTGCCGGGCGCGGATCTCGGCGAAGGCGTGGAGGAGGCCGATGAGGTCCTTGGCGGGTTCGACGCGGCCGACCCAGACGAGGGTGGCGGGGTCGCCGCTCTCCTCGTCCTCGCCGACCTCGGCGAAGCGTTCGGCTGCCATGCCGGGGTGGACGGTGCGGATGCGGGCCCGGTCGGCGCCGGACTTCTCCTGCCAGCGGCGGGCGTGGGCGTTGCCGGGGGTGAGGAGGGCGGCCTGCCGGTAGATCTCGCCGGCGAGCCGGCCGTGGAGGGCCGCGAGCAGGGCGCGGAGGGGGGCGGAGTGCTCGGCGCCGGCCGCGGAGAGGTAGTGGGCGCGGAGCGGGACCCCGTACTCGGTGACGAGCAGCGGGGTGCCGAAGAAGCGTTTGGCCAGCAGCCCGGGAAGGGCGGTGGTGCCTCCGGCGGCGGCGTGGCAGAGGTCGGCCGCGCCGAGCGCGTCGTCGCCGTACCAGTCGAGGGAGAGGGGGCGCAGGGCCCGCTCCAGGTGTTCGGCGAAGGCGAGGTGGTCGCGGAGTCCGGCGGCGGCCGCGCCCCGGCGTGCGCCGGGCGCACGGCAGGCGGCCTCCAGGGCGCGGACGGCGTCGTCGGAGCGGAGGGCACCGGGCAGTCCGCCGCGCTGGCGGGCGAGTTCGGCGAGGGCGTAGAGCCCTTCGGCGAAGGCGGTCGCCCCCTCCTCGGCGGGGGAACTCGCGTCGCCCTCGGCGCAGAGTCCGGTGGCGAGCCGGTGGTAGGCCTCGGTGAAGCGGCGCCGCTCGTGGCGTCCGTAGGCCCGGCGGGAGGCGCGGTGCCCGCAGCCGGCCGGGGCGGTGTCGGCTCCGCCGGGGTCGGTGGTGCGGACCACGCGCGCGTTCGACGGCAGGGGCGGCGGCGGGGTGTCGGTGCGGGCGAGGGCGTAGAGGTCGAAGCGGTGCTGTCCGAGCCCGCGGACGAGCCGTTCGCACCACCGTCCGGACTCACCCGTGGCGTACGGGTAGCCACCGTCCGTGAGCAGTCCGATCCGCACGTGTGCACCCCCGATCTCCCTTGACGGCGGTCACCGGCGGCTCCGGTGACTCACAGCGGGAAGAACGTAAGCGGAGACACCGGTGGTGCGACGGACGGTTGTCCGTCGCACCACCGGAAGGGGTGAATGCACGTAACTTTCCCACCACGGTCGCGTTCTGTCGCGCTACGCGGTGGAAAGGTCACGGAGCGTCAGGCGGCGGCCAGCTCCTGGCGGCGTTCCCGGCGCTCCGCCGCGAGGACGGGGTCGAGCGAGGGGACGGCGGCGAGCAGCCGGCGGGTGTACGGATCCTGGGGCGCGCCGTACACCTCGGCGACGGTGCCCTGTTCGACGACCCGGCCCCCGCGCATGACGGCGACCCGGTCGCTGACCTGCCGGACGACCGCGAGGTCGTGGGCGATGAAGACCAGTCCGAGGCCCAGTTCGGCCTGGAGCTCGGCGAGCAGCGCGGTCACCTGGGCCTGGGTGGTGACGTCGAGGGCGGAGACGGGTTCGTCGCAGACGACGATCCGGGGTTCGGCGGCCAGCGCGCGGGCGATGCCGACGCGCTGGCGCTGGCCGCCGCTGAACTCGTGCGGATAGGCCTCGTACCGGTCGGGGTCGAGCCCCACCCGGTCGAGCAGTTCGCGCACCCGGCCCCGGATCCGGGTCTCGTCCCGCTCCCCCGCCACGCGCAGCGGGTCGGCGATCGACTCGCCGACGGAGCGGCGCGGGTTGAGGGAGGCGACCGGGTCCTGGAAGACCATCTGGAGCTCGCGGCGGTACGGGCGCAGCTCCCGGTCGGGCAGGGCGCCGATCTCCCGGCCGCCGTACCGGAGTTCGCCGCCGGTGGGGTCGAGGAGCCGGACGAGCATCCGGCCGAGGGTGGTCTTGCCGCTGCCGGACTCGCCGACGACGCCGAGGGTCTCGCCGGCGCGGACGGTGAGGGAGACCCCGTCGACGGCGGTCACGGCGCTCTTGCCCCGCCCGAACTCCCGCCGCAGGCCGACCGCTTCGAGCAGGACCTCGCCCTTCTCGGCGGGGGTCCGTTCCGGGCCGTCGAGCCGGGGCACGGCGGAGAGCAGGCTGCGGGTGTACGGCGCCGTGGGCGCGCCGAGCACCTCGCCGACGGGTCCGCGCTCGACCTCGCGTCCGCCGCGCATGACCAGCACCTCGTCGACGCTCTCGGCGGCTACGCCGACGTCGTGGGTGACGAGGAGCAGCGCGGTGCCGGTCTCGCGCCGCAGCTCGTGCAGCAGGTCGAGGATCTGGGCCTGGACGGTGACGTCGAGGGCGGTGGTGGGTTCGTCGGCGACGAGGAGTCGCGGCTCGCAGGCGAGGGCCATGGCGAGGAGGGCGCGCTGGCGCATGCCGCCGCTGAACTCGTGGGGGCGGGAGCGGGAGCGGCGGGCCGCGTCGGGGATGCCGACCCGGTCGAGGACCTCGACGGCGCGGGCCCGGGCGGCCTTTCCGGATACCGGATGGTGGATCCGGTACACCTCGGCGATCTGGTCGCCGACGGCGTAGTAGGGGTCGAGGGCGGACAGCGGGTCCTGGAAGACCATGGCGGCGACCCCGCCGCGCAGCCGCCGAAGCTCGGCGGGGGTGGCGGCGGCGACGTCGATGCCGTCGACCCGCACGGTGCCGCCGACCCGCGCTCCGGTGCCCCGGTGGAGGCCGAGGAGGGCGCCTGCGACGGTGGACTTGCCGCTGCCGGACTCGCCGACGAGGGCGAGCGCGCGGCCCTCGGCGAGGGTGAAGGAGAGTCCGTCGACGGCCCGGGCGCCGCCGTCGAACTCGACGGTGAGGCCGTCGACCTCCACGAGCGGAGTGGTGGTGCGGAGCGTCATGTCAGGGCGACCCTTCGGTCGGCGAGGGCGTAGAGGAGGTCGGCGACGACGTTCGCGAGGACCACGGCGACTCCGGTGAGGAGCACGATGCCGACGACGATCGGCAGGTCGATGTGGCGGACGCCGTCGATGAGGGTCTTGCCGAGGCCGGGGATGCCGAAGAGCGACTCGGTCAGCACGGCCCCGCCGAACATGGTGCCGAGGTCGATGGCGCTGAGCGCGATGACCGGCGGCACGGCGCCGCGCAGCGCGTGGCGGGTGACGACGGACCGCTCCCCCACCCCGTACGCGCGGAAGGTGCGGATGTGGTCCTCGGCGAGCGTCTCCAGGGTGGAGCTACGGGTGAGCCGGGCATACTTGGCGGATTCGAAGAAGCCGAGGGTGAGCCAGGGCAGCAGCATGTTCCAGGCCCACTGCTCGGGGTCCTCGCCGAGCGGCACGTACGTCGGGAAGGGCAGCCACTGGAGGTAGGCGCAGACCGCCATGAGCAGCAGCAGGCCCAGGATGAAGACGGGCGTGCCGGTGCCGGCGAGGGTGAGGACGGTGAGGGTCCGCTCGGTGAGTCCGCCGCGCCGGAGCGCGGAGAGCAGTCCGGTGCCGATGCCGACGACGAGCCAGATCACCATGGCGCCGAGGGCGAGCGAGGCGGTGGCGGGCAGCCGGTCCAGGATGAGTTCGGTGACCTGCTGGTCGGTCTGGTACGAGAGGCCGAGGCAGGGCGCGTCGCAGTGCAGGACTCCGGTGCCGGTGGAGTAGTCGCGGCCGGCGACGACGCCCTGCAGGAAGTGCAGGTACTGGGCGAACACACTCTGGTTCAGGCCGAGTTGTTCACGGACCTGGGCGATCTGCTGCGGGTTGCAGCGTTCGCCGCAGGCGAGCCGGGCCGGGTCGCCGGGCGCGACGTAGAACAGCGCGTAGACCAGGACGGAGAGCGCGAGGAGGACGAACACGGCGCCCGCGAGCCGCTTCAGGACGTAGCGGGTCATCGGGAGGTCTCCTTTCGCGTGCCCACGCCGAGCCGGCCGGCCTCGCGCGGGTCGAGGGCGGTGCGGACGGCGTCGCCGAGGACGGTGAAGGCGAGCACGGTCGTGAAGAGCAGTCCGGCCGGGAGCAGCACGTACGCCGGGTCGGCCCGGAACCAGGTCTGCGCGGTGGACAGCATCTGCCCCCAGGACGGGGTGGGCGGGGTGACGCCCACGCCGAGGAAGGAGAGCGAGGCCTCGAACACGATGTTGGTGGGGACGAGGATCGCCGCGTACGTGATGACGGGCGCGGCGAGCGAGGGCAGCAGTTCGCGCCGGGCGGTCCGCCACCGTCCCGAGCCGGTGAGCCGGGAGGCGGCGACGAAGTCCAGGCCCTTGAGGGTGAGGGTCTGGGCGCGCACGATCCGGGAGGTGCCGGCCCAGCCGAGCAGCCCGATGACCAGGATCAGCAGCAGCGGGCGGGGGAAGTCGCGGGGCACGACGGCGGTGAGCGCGATGGCGAGCACGAGGAACGGCAGCGCGAGGAAGACGTCGGTGATCCGGCCGAGGGCCCCGTCGACCCAGCGGTTGCCGAGTCCGGCGGCGAGGCCGACGAGCAGTCCGACGAGGACCTGGACGACGGTGGCGCCGATGGCGACGAGCAGCGAGATGCGGGCGCCGTACAGGAGCCGGACGAACAGGTCGCGGCCGGTGCCGGGTTCGACGCCGAGCCAGTGGTCGGCGCTGATCCCGCCGAAGGAGCCGTGCGGGACGCCGCCGCGTGCGGAGTCCACCAGCTCGTCGTGGTACGTGTGCGGGTCCTGGCCGGAGAGGGCCGCGAGCAGCGGCGCGGCGACGGCGAGCAGGACGAGCAGGGCGAGGACGGAGGAGGCTGCGAGGGCGGCGGGGCGGGTGCGGAGCCTCCGCCACACCTGCCGGGCGGCGCCCGTGGCGGGAAGGCCCGCCACGGGCGCCGGTGCCGCGGTCGTCGGGGTCACTTGACCGCGACCAGCGAGATGTCGAGGACGCCGGTCCAGTCGCTGATGACGACGTTCTTGATGTCCTTGCCGACGAGCCGCTTGTAGACCGGGTGGAAGAGCGGCACGTCCAGGGCCTGCTCGCCGATCTTCTTGTCCAGGGCGCCCCAGCGGTCGGCGGCGGCCTTGAGGTCGGTCAGCTTGTTGATCTCGTCGATCTCCTTGTTGACCGCCGGGTCGTTCAGCTGCGCGTGGTTGTAGTTGGAGCCGTTGGTGACGATCTGCCGTCCGTCGAAGATCGGCGCGAGGAACGGGCCGCCGGCCGGCCAGTCGGCGCCCCAGCGGGAGAGGAAGAGGCCGGGGGCGTCCTTGACGCTCCAGCGCTTCTCGTTGAAGGAGTTGGGCTCCTGTCCGTCGAGCTTGACGGTGATGCCGGCCTTGCCGAGGGCCTCCTGGACGGCGGTGGCGATCTCGGGGCTCGTGGTGCGGTTCTGCGCGGTGGAGTGCAGCAGGGTGACGGTCAGCCCGTTCGGGTAACCGGCCTCCTTGAGCAGCTCCTTGGCCTTCTCCGGGTTGCCCGTCTTGCCGGCCGGGAAGTGGTCGTACGCCGTGAAGCCGAAGGCCTTCTGCTCGGGCAGGAAGGTGGTGGCGGGCTCGGCGAGCGCGGAGCCGCCGGCGGCGTTGACGACGCTGGTGCGGTTGACGGCGTACGAGATCGCCTGGCGGACCTTCGGGTTGTCGAAGGGCTTCACCTTCGGGTTGAAGGCGATGTAGTTGGTGAAGCCGAAGTGGCCGGTGCCGACGCGGGCGGCGAGCGCCTTGTCGGAGCCGATCTGGGCGAGTTCGGCGGGGCCGAGGTTGGTGTCGGTGGTGACGGCGGCGGAGTCGGCGCCGGAGGAGGTGGCGAGCCGCTGGTTGATGACGGCCTCGTCGAGCCCGGACCTGACGTCGATCTTGTCGGGGTAGGCCTTGCGCTCCTCGTCGGTCCTGGGGTCCCAGTGCTCGTTGCGCTCCAGGACGAGGTGCTCGCCGTCGTTCTCGTTCTTGACGACCTTGTACGGGCCGGAGGAGACGGGGTGCTCCTCGTACTTGGCGCCGGCGTCCTTGGTCTTCGGGACGGGGGCGAACTGGGTCTGGGTGGCGACGAAGGGGAACTCGCCCTCGGGCTTCTTCAGCTTGAAGACGATGGTCCGCGCGTCGGGGGTCACGACGGACGCCAGCCCCTTCTTGTCCTTGTACGGGCCCTGGTAGGTGTCGCCGCCGACGAGCCAGTCACGCAGGTAGGGCGCGCCGCCGGAGAGCTCGGCCGCGAAGGAGCGCTCGATGCCGTACTTGATGTCGGCGCTGGTGATGGCCGTGCCGTCCTCGAACTTCAGGCCCTCCTTCAGCGTGTACGTCCACTCGGTGGCGTCCTTGTTGGGGCGGCCGGTGTCGGTGGCGAGGTCGGGGACGACCTGGGTGCCGGCGGCGCCCGCCTCGCGGTTGCGGGTGGTGAGCGTGCGGAAGACGAGGGAGGGGACGTTGCCGCCGCCGGAGGTGTAGAGGCGGGCCGGGTCGAAGTCGCTCTGGGCCTCGTTGTTGAGGACGGTCAGCGTGCCGCCCTTCTGCGGGGCGCCGCCGGCCTTCCCGGAGGCTCCGCCCTTGGCGCCGGCGTCCTCGGGACCGCAGGCGGCGGCGCCCGAGGCCAGGACGACACTGACGGCGGCCGCTGCCACGCGGCGGGAGATGACGGACGAATGGCGCATCGGAAAGAGACCTCTCGGGGGAACGGCGAGAACTGCGGGAAAGGGAAGGAGAATTCCGCAGGCGCGGGGAATCGGCCCGAAAGGGGGGAACGGCGCCTGCGGGAACGAAGTACCCGGGCGCGGCGAAAAACAGAAAGCCGACGAGCGCTCGGGCTGCGTCAGCTACAGAGAATGTCGGCGACCGTGTGTCCGGTCACGCCGAACAGCGCCAGCTCAAGGGCGGCGCTTTCGGAAACGGCGTGACGGTGCGACATGCCGAGAAATATGGACGAACGCGTGAGCGATGTCAACGCGCATCCGCCCGATCCCGAGACAACCGTCTCGGAATGCGGACAGCCACCCTCCGGACGGGGGGGTCAACTCGTCGGATACACCCAGGGGTTGGGACGGCACTTGATCCCGTCGATGTCCAGGGACTTCGTCTGCTGCTGCATCACCGGAGCGAGCGCGCCCGGTGTACGACAGCTCACATGACCGTGCCCGAGCCGGTGTCCGACCTCGTGATTGATGAGCATCTGGCGATAGGCGTACATCGCCTTCGGACCGAAGGTCGCCGAGCCCTGCGCCCAGCGGAACGCGTTGATCATCACGCGCTGGGTGGAGGCCGAGTCGCAGGAGACGTTGTCGACGGTGGTGTCGAGCCCGGACTTCTTGCACCACTCTCCGGTGGTGCCCGGACTGGCGAGGGTGATCACGAACTCCGGCTCGCCGCTGGAAATGCGCTCGAAGGTCATCTCGCCCTGGCCGGCCCAGCTGCGCTTGTCGTTGAGGGTCTTCTGCACGGCGTCGGCGAACAGCTGCGGATCCAGACCGATGCCCTTCTCGACGTCGACCCGGTAGCGGATCAGCCGCCCCTTGCCGGGCGCCTTCGCCAGGCCCGGCACGGCTTCGAAGTCCCCGGAGCCCTTCAGCTTCGGGTCGATCGGGAACTGGCGGGTCATCAGCTGCTCGTACGTCGGCGGGGTGACGGCCGGCGCCGGCTCCGACGGGACGGCCCGGTCGTCGGAACGGGACGCGGAGTCGTCCGTGGGCCGCTCGGTCGGCTCCGCGGCGCGGGTGACGGGCGGGGCCTCGTCCCGGTCGGCGACCTGCCCGGCGACGACGACCGCGAGCACGGTGGCGACGGCGGCGGCCGCGACGCCGGTGAGGGTACGCCCGACCCCGCTCCGCCCGGGGGCGGCCTCGGTCCCGTCCCCCTCCTCCTCATGACGGGGCCCGGGGATGAACGGCGCCTGGACCTCGCCCTGTTCGGGCGCGACGGTCCGGGTTCCCCCGTGCCGGGGCCCGACGGGCGCGGGCCGCGGCCCGAAGCCCTCGTCGTGCTCCGGGTGCCCACCCCGCACGGACCCCCCGAGCACGGGAACGCCGTGGGCGGGGGTGCCGGGGGTGGCGTGGGCAAGGGAGCCGTCGGCGGGGGCGGGGGTGCGGTACTGGGGGGTGCCGTGGGCGGGAGTACCGGGGGCGGACGGCCGGTACTGCGGAGTGCCGTGCGCGGGGGTGCCGGGGGCGGACGGCCGGTACTGCGGAGTCCCGTGCGCGGGGGTGCCGGGGGCGGACGGCCGGTACTGCGGAGTCCCGTGCGCGGGGGTGCCGGGGGCGGACGGCCGGTACTGAGGGGTGCCCTGCGCAGGTGCCCCGGGGGTCCGGTACCGCGGAGTGGTCCCCTGGCCGGGCGTCCCGTACTGCGGGGTGCCGTGCGCCGGGGTGCCCTGCGCAGGCCCGCCGTCGTACTGCGGCGTCCCGTACATCGGCGTGCCGTGGGCCGGCGTCCCGTACCCCTGGGGGGCCGGTCCGGCCTGGGCGGGGCCGGGTGTGGCCCTGCGGCGGCGGCCCGTGCCGGGCGGCGGGCCCGAGGGGGCCGGTTCGGCCGCCGGCTGTCGGCCGGTCTCGGACACCGAGGGCGCGGCGCCCTTGCGGCTATGTCGTCCCACGCCCCGGATCAGCTCCCGCCGTCTTCGGCGATCAGGTCCCGGAAGGCCTGGGCGACCGTCTCCGGGTACTCCATCATCGCCACGTGGCCCGCCTCGGGGAGGGTCAGCAGGCGCGAGCCGCGGAAGGCGGCGGCCGCCTTGCGGGCCATCCGGTACGAGACGAGTCGGTCGCGCCCACCGTAGACGAGGAGCGTCGGGGCGAGGACCCGTTCGGCCTGGCGCCACAGTCCGTGCTGCCCGCCGAGGGTGTACGCGTCGACGATGCCGCGCGAGGAGCGGGCCATGGCGTCCCAGAAGTAGGGGAGCTCCAGGCGCCGCTCCATCTCCTCGACGGCGTGCCGGAGGCCCTCCTCGGTGACCTGGCCGGGGTCCCCGTAACAGAGGGAGAGGACGCCCTTGACGCGCTGCTCGGCCGTCCAGTCCTTGGTGAGCCTCGCGAAGAACGAGGCGACGCCGGGCACCGCGAGCAGCGCGGTGGGCCAGGCCGTGCGCTGGGCCCGCAGCTCCGGCAGGGCCGGCGAGACGAGGGTGAGGGTGCGGACCAGGTCGGGCCGGACGGCGGCGACGCGGGTGGCGACGGCGCCGCCCATCGAGTTGCCGAGGAGGTGGACCGGTCCGCGTCCGGCGGCGTCGAGGAGCCGGATGACGGCGCGGGCGTGCCCGGTGACCGAGTAGTTGCCGTCGTCGGGCGGCGGGGAGTCGCCGAAGCCGGGCAGGTCGACCGCCTCGCCGTCGACGTGGTCCGCGAGCAGCGGCATCAGGGCGGACCAGTTCTGCGAGGAGCCGCCGAGGCCGTGCACGTACAGCGCGGGCGGCAGACCGGGGCGGTTCCCGGGCCGGGCGCGCACCGTGAGGGTGAGTCCGGGCAGCGCGACGGAGCGGAGCTCCTCGCCGTCGGCGATCCGTACGGCGCGGGTCCGCGACGTCGTCGGTGCGGCGGCGGTCCGGGTTTCCGGCAGCTCGGTCGAGGACATGGCCGCAATATTACGAGACGATCACGCGCCGTCGTGTGTGGGTGCGGTCACAGGTGCGTATGCGGCATGGCGCGTTCGCTCCTAGGCTCGAAGAGAGGGCCATCGGGAGCACCGCGACCCGCACCCCGGAAGGAACCGCATGACTGCCGATCCGAGCGAGCCGGACACATTCACCGAGGAAGAGGTCGACGTGCTGGACCAGGAAATCCCGGAGGCCGACGCTGCCGAGCAGCACACCGAACTCCAGCAGCGCGAGGACGAGCAGCCCACCCATCTCGAGCGCGACTCGGCGAACGAGGCCGACGCGTCCGAACAGGCGCGAGTCGTCGCCCTGGACGAGGACGACTACCGCTGAGCGGACGACTCCCCGCTGATTTGTTCGGTTTAATCTTGAATCGGCTGTCGACCTGGGCGTCCGGTCCGTGAAATTCTGCGTTCGCACCGCGCACAGCCGGGTTACCCAAAAGTACGATGGCGGCGCGGCGCGACAGCGCGCATGGATCGATTTTTGGGAGGCCGCGTGAGCGCCATCGAGCAGACAGAGGCAGCACGCCCTCGGGGCACGCGCCTGCCGCGACGTGCCCGACGGAACCAGCTGCTCGGCGCGGCCCAGGAGGTCTTCGTCGCCCAGGGGTACCACTCCGCCGCCATGGACGACATCGCCGAGCGGGCCGGTGTCAGCAAGCCGGTGCTTTACCAGCACTTCCCCGGGAAGCTGGAGCTGTACCTCGCCCTGCTGGACCAGCACTGCGAGTCCCTCCTGCTGGCGGTGCGCACGGCGCTGGCCTCCACCACGGACAACAAGCTCCGGGTCGCGGCGACGATGGACGCCTACTTCGCGTACGTCGAGGACGAGGGAGGCGCGTTCCGTCTCGTCTTCGAGTCCGATCTGACCAACGAGCCCGCCGTACGCGAGCGCGTGGACCGGGTCAGCCTGCAGTGCGCGGAGGCCATCTCCGATGTGATCGCCGAGGACACCGGCCTGTCGAAGGACGAGTCGATGCTGCTGGCCGTGGGGCTCGGCGGGGTCTCGCAGGTCGTCGCCCGCTACTGGCTGTCGAGCGGCTCCGGCATCCCCCGCGACAAGGCGGTCGGGCTGCTCACCTCGCTGGCCTGGCGCGGCATCGCGGGCTTCCCGCTGCACCCGGTCGACGGCCAGCTGAGCGCTGAGGGTCACTGAACATTCCCGGACGCTGTTCGCTCCTGGCGTGCGGCGGCTGACCCGTGCGGGTCCCCTCACCGGGCTAATGTGTGCAGCGTACGGCGCGGGTGTCCGCGCGAAGGCGACCGTTCGGAGGGACATAGCCGTGGAGGTCAAGATCGGCGTGCAGCACGCACCCCGGGAGATCGTTCTGGAGAGCGGGCAGTCCGCCGAGGAGGTCGAGCGCCTGGTGGCCGACGCGCTGGCCGGCAAGGCACAGCTGCTCAGCCTCGCTGACGAGAAGGGCCGCAAGGTCCTCGTTCCGGCCGAGAAGATCGCGTACGTGGAGCTCGGCGAGCCCGCCGTGCGCCGCGTGGGTTTCGGCGCGCTCTGAGCCCCGGATCGGACGGGAAAGGCCCGGTGGACTTCGGTCCACCGGGCCTTTCATATACCCGTTTGGCCACGTCAGGGGGTACGGGAGGATTGCGTTCCGAACGCCGGGGGTAGGACGCCCTTGACCGCAACACCCGCCCCGCACCCCTCGCGAGGTGATCCGCCGTGTTCCTGGAAGCCCTCGGCTCCGCTCTGCTCGGTTTCGCCCTGGCCTGGGCCGCCGTGCTCCGGCTGCCCGACCGCCTCCCCGTCCGGGCGATCGTCCTCGTCACCGGGACCCTCGGCGGTGTCTTCGGCGCGCTGGTGACGCACGGGGCGCTCGGCCCCGGCCACTTCCTCGCCACCCTGATCGGCGCCGTGGCCGTGGCGGCCGTACTGCTCTCGCTCCTGATCCGCCCGAGCTCCCGCCGCCTGCGCCGATCAGCCACCGTCTGAGCCGACCGGCCGGGGTTCAACCGCCGCCCGGCCGGTGCCCGGACATCCGTACCGGTCTCAGGCCGCGAGGCCCAGGGCTGCCATGCGCTTGGTGTGCGCCTCCGTGATCCGGGAGAACATCCGGCCGACCTCCGCGAGGTCGAAGCCGTCCGCCACGCCGCCGACCAGCATCGTCGAGAGCGCGTCGCGCTCGGCGACCACGCGCTGGGCCTGCGAGAGCGCCTCGCCCATCAGACGGCGCGCCCAGAGCGCGAGCCGGCCGCCGACGCGCGGGTCGGCCTCGATCGCCGCGCGGACCTTCTCCACGGCGAAGTTGCCGTGGCCCGTGTCGTCCAGCACCGCGAGGACGAGCCCGCGCGTGTCGGAGTCGAGGCGGGCCGCTACCTCCCGGTAGAAGTCAGAGGCGATCGAGTCGCCCACGTACGCCTTGACCAGGCCCTCGAGCCAGTCCGACGGCGCCGTCAGGCGGTGGAAGTCGTCGAGCGCCTTCGCGAAGGGCTCCATGGCCGAGGTCGGCTCGGCGTCGACGGCCGCGAGGCGGTCCCGCAGCCGCTCGAAGTGGTGGAACTCGGCCGAGGCCATCTTCGCCAGCTCCGCCTTGTCCGCGAGGGTCGGCGCCAGCTTGGCGTCCTCGGCGAGCCGCTCGAAGGCCGCGAGCTCTCCGTAGGCGAGGGCGCCGAGGAGGTCGATCACAGCGGCGCGGTACTGCGGCTCGGCGGAAGCCTCCGCCCAGTCCTTGGCGGCGATCCCGGTGGGTGTGGCGTTGTCAGGCGTCTCCATGGAGCGCACAATAGCCCGCTCGCGCGGCCCGGGAAGGCCCTGGTCAGTCAGTGTGACCGTGCCCTCATCACGATTTCTCCCAACACACATGCGCGAATCCGGGGTACAGTGATAAGGCGCCTGCTGAGTATGCGGACATGCTTTCGCACGTTCGGACGTATTCGGTGGGCCGACTCATGAATGAGGATGCCCGGTCGGTGGCCCGATCGGCTCCGGCCCGACAGCCCTTCCGGCGGACCCGCGGAAGGGTCACCCTCAGCGGTACGACGCTCGAGCGACGGCAGTGGTCCCGTGCCACCCGGCGGTGATCTCCCCTGATCCCGCCGGAGGATCCCGGCACGGTGAGACCCCCTTCGTTCGCCTCGCGCCGCGTCTCACAGAAGAGGCAGCACCCTGACTACGACTTTCCGAGAACTCGGAATCCTTCCCGAGACGGCCGAGGCCCTGGAGGCCGTCGGCATCGTCACCCCCTTCCCCATCCAGGAGATGACCCTTCCGGTCGCCCTCACCGGCACCGACGTCATCGGCCAGGCCAAGACCGGCACGGGCAAGACCCTCGGTTTCGGCCTCCCCATCCTGGAGCGCGTCACCGTCCCGACGGACGTCGAGGCGGGCCGGGCCAAGCCCGAGCAGCTGACCGACGCCCCGCAGGCGCTCGTCGTCGTCCCCACCCGCGAGCTGTGCCAGCAGGTCACCAACGACCTGCTGACCGCCGGCAAGGTGCGCAACGTCCGCGTGCTCGCCATCTACGGCGGCCGGGCGTACGAGCCGCAGGTCGAGGCGCTCCAGAAGGGCGTCGACGTCGTCGTCGGCACCCCCGGCCGTCTCCTCGACCTGGCCGGCCAGCGCAAGCTCGACCTGTCGCACGTGAAGGTCCTCGTCCTCGACGAGGCCGACGAGATGCTCGACCTGGGCTTCCTGCCCGACGTCGAGAAGATCATGAACATGCTTCCGGCGAAGCGCCAGACCATGCTGTTCTCGGCCACCATGCCGGGCGCCGTCATCGGTCTCGCCCGCCGCTACATGTCGCAGCCCACCCACATCCGGGCCACCTCGCCCGACGGTGAGGGCGCGACCGTCGCCAACATCAAGCAGCACGTCTACCGCGCGCACAACATGGACAAGCCGGAGATGGTCTCCCGCATCCTGCAGGCCGAGGGCCGCGGGCTGGCGATGATCTTCTGCCGTACGAAGCGCACGGCGGCCGACATCGCCGAGCAGCTGGAGCGGCGCGGCTTCGCCTCGGGCGCCGTCCACGGCGACCTGGGCCAGGGCGCCCGCGAGCAGGCGCTGCGCGCCTTCCGCAACGGCAAGGTCGACGTGCTCGTGTGCACGGACGTCGCCGCGCGCGGCATCGACGTCGAGGGCGTCACCCACGTCATCAACTACCAGTCGCCGGAGGACGAGAAGACCTTCCTCCACCGCGTCGGCCGCACCGGCCGCGCGGGTGCGAAGGGTACGGCGGTGACGCTGGTCGACTGGGACGACATCCCGCGCTGGCAGCTCATCAACAAGGCGCTCGGCCTCGACTTCCACGAGCCGGTCGAGACGTACTCCTCGTCCCCGCACCTCTACGAGGAGCTGAACATCCCGGCGGGCACCAAGGGCATCCTGCCCCGCTCCGAGCGGACCCGCGCGGGTCTGGGCGCGGAGGAGCTGGAGGACCTGGGCGAGCCCGGCGGCCGCCGTGGCCGTGCCCCGAAGGGTGCCGAGCGCGCCGAGAAGACCGAGGAGCGCCCGGCCCGCACGCGGACCCCGCGCCAGCGTCGCCGCACCCGTGGCGGCAGCGAGCTCGGCGACGCCCCGGCGACGACGGCCCCGGCCGTCGAGACCCCGGCGGACGAGGCTCCCTCCGAGGCCGGCCCGCGCACGCCGCGGCGCCGCCGGCGGACGCGGGTCACCGCGCAGGTGGCGGCCCAGGTCGACGCGCAGGCGGTCGAGACGCAGGCCGTCGAGGCTCCGGTCGCTCCTGTCGCCCCTGTCGTCGAGGCTCCGGTCGAGGTGCCCGTCTTCGAGGCCCCGGTCGCCGAGGCGCCCGTCGTCGAGGAGCCGAAGGCCCCCCGTCGCCGTGCCCGTGTCGCCCGCCCGGCCGCCGAGCCGGTCGCCGCCCCGGTCGAGCGGACCCCCGTCGCCCCGGAGCCGGCTCCGGCCCCGCGCCGCCGTCGTGCCCGGGTGGTGCGTCAGGTCGAGGAGACCGTGTCGTTCCAGACGCCCGAGACCGCCGCGGTCGCGCTGATGGCCAAGCGTTCCGTCGAGGCGCCCGTCGTCGAGGCCGCACCGGTGGTCGTCGAGGAGCCGAAGAAGGCGCCGCGCCGCCGCACGGCCAAGAAGGCCGTCGCGGAGCCGGTCGTCGAGACCGTCGCCGCCCCGGTGGCCGAGGCCGTCGTCGAGACCCCGGCCGTCGAGACCCCGGTCGCCGAGGTCCCCGCGCCGCGCCGTCGCCGCACGGCTCGCCGGCCCGCCGGTTCGCCGGTGACCGCCGAGGCGCCGGTGGCCGAGGCCCCGGTCGTCGAGCCTGCCCCCGCGCCCGTCGCGGAGGAGCCCGCGCCGCGCCGTCGGCGTGCGGCCCGCCGCCCCGCCGGGTCCCCGGTGTCCGCCGAGTCCGCCGGCGAGGTCATCATCGTGGCCGCGCCGGTCGCCGAGCCGGTCGTCGAGCCGGTCGTGGAGGAGGCCCCGAAGAAGGCCGCGACGCGTCGCCGGACGACGAAGAAGGCCGCGGCCCAGCCGGCCGCCGAAACGGTCTCCGCCGAGGAGGCCCCGAAGGCTCCCCGTCGCCGCACGACGAAGAAGGCGGTCGCCGCCGAGGCGCCCGAGGCCTCCGCGCCGAAGACCGAGCCGAAGGCTCCGGCACGGCGCCGCACGACCAAGAAGGCCGCGGCTGCGGTGGTCGAGGCGGCGGCTTCGGACGAGGCGCCCAAGAAGGCGGCGCCTCGTCGCCGGACGACGAAGAAGGCCGCGGCCCAGCCGGAGGCCTGACCCCACCCGAGCGGCCGGCCCCACCCGGGGACCGGCCGCTCGCCCGTACGCCCCCCTTGTGGGCCCGCGCCCCGCTGCCCGTGTGGGCAATCGTCCCGCAGGGCGGGACGGGTGGGCACACGGGACGGCGCCCTCAGCGGCGCCTCCGCGTTCCGAGCCTGGACCCGCACCC
>NZ_JBEOVH010000044.1:33464-48558 GCF_040295385.1 Streptomyces sp. NPDC002825 | reverse complement strand
GGGCGGGACGGGTGGGCACACGGGACGGCGCCCTTCAGCGGCGCCTCCGCGTTCCGCGCCTGGACCCGCACCACCAGTGCACTGCGCACGGGGTGCGGGTCCAGGCACGTAAGCCTCTGGCGCCGGCAAGGGCGCCGTCCGTTGTGCCCACCCGTTCCGCCCCGGCGGAACGCATGCCCACAACGGGCAACGGGGGGGTGGGCACCGCCCCGGCGGAACGCATGCCCACAACGGGGTGGAACGCCTGGTCGCGGCGGGCCTCAGGCGCGGCGGGCGCGCCAGGTCAGGAAGAGGGCCGACGCGATCGCCGCGCCCCGCAGGACCCACGGCCACGTCTCGCCGACCGCCGCCCCCATCGCCTCCCCGCCCGGCGCCACCGCCTCCCCCCAGCGGCCCTGGACACGGCCCCACAGCCAGATGATCCCGCTCGCGGCCGCCAGGCCCGGGATCACCAGGACCGCGCCCTTGACCTCCGCCGGGGTCAGCCGCCGGGAGGCGTACGCGAGGAGCCAGCCCGCCGCGAGCGCGACCAGCGAGCCGAAGACCGCGCCCCCGAGCAGCAGCAGCGCTGCCAGCAGGACGAAGGGGTTCGCGAAGCGGGCGGCGCGGCCCGCCGGCGCCTCCTCGGCCTCCGGCGCCTCCTCGGCCTCCTCCGGGGCGGGCTCCGCGGCCTTGCGACGCCGCCGGAGGACACCGGCCAGCCGGCGGCCCTTCCCCGGGGCGGGCTCCTCTGCCGCGTCGTCCTCGTCCTCCGCCGGCGCGGGCGGGGTGAACAGGTCGGGGCGCTCGATGCCGCCGACGAAGCCCGGGAAGCCGTCCTCGTCGGAGAGGTCGTCGGGATCGGTACGCCACCAGTCGGCCGCGCCACCGGGGCCCTTGTCCTGGGCCGGCACGACGGGGCGCGACGCGCCCGGGCGCGCGGAGCCGGCCGCATCCGGGCCCGGGCCCGCACGGTCCGCCCGGTCCGCACCCTCCCGCGGCTCCGGCACGGCGGCCGTCCCCCGCCCGTCCGACGACGGGCCCGCCCGGTCCACCACCTCGTCCGGCGTGCCCAGGGACCCGAGGATGCCCCGTACCGCCGCCTCGCTCTCCTCCCCGTGCGTGGCGCGCCGCCGGTCGATCTCGTTCCGGAGGCCGGACACCAGCTTCATCCGGTCGCTCGCCGGCAGCTGCCGCTGCTGTGCCAGATCGCCGACGCGGCTCAGATAGTCGTAGACCAGACGGTCGCTCTCGATCCCCACGATGCCCCTCCACGGCCGGTTCGCCCGGTACGGCCCGACGTTAGCGCCTGAACAGCGGCTAACGTGGTCCGGATGGGGATCGGTGAGCTCGACCGGGAGGCGCACGTGCCCGAGGTAACTGGCGCCGTCGCGGCGCCCCGCACGCTCGCGGAGGCGCTCCGCGCGCGGGGCGACGAGGGGCTCTCCGCGCTGCTGCGCGCCCGCCCCGACCTGCTGAGCCCCGTACCGAACGACCTGACGCAGCTGGCGACCCGCGCCGGCACGCGGGGTTCGGTGGTGCGGGCCCTGGAGCGGCTCGACCGGTTCGCCCTCCAGACGGCCGAAGCGCTGGCGGTGGCCCCGGACCCCGCCCCGTACCCCGTACTCCTCGCGCTGCTCACCGGCGACGAGGGCGATCCGGAGATCGAGGCGGCGCTGCCGGGTGCGGTGGCGCTGCTGCGCGAGCAGGCCCTGGTGTGGGGCGAGGACGACCGGCTGCGGCTCGTACGGACCGCGCGGGAGCTCCTCGCGCCCTCGGCGCAGCACCCGTCGCCGACCGGGCTCGGGCCGACGGTCGCGGAGGCGACGGCGGGGATGTCGCCGGGCCGGGTGCAGGAGATCATCGCGACGGCGGGGCTGACCGCGACGCACGATCCGGTGTCGGCGGTCGCGGTGCTGACCGAGCTGTTCACCGACCGGGCGCGGATGGGCGCGCTCCTCGACGAGGCGTCCCCGGAGGCCCTCGCGGTCCTGGACCGGCTGGTGTGGGGTCCGCCGTACGGCGAGGTGACGGCGAACCCGGCACCTCCCGTGCAGTGGCTGCGCGACCGTGGCCTGCTGCTTCCGGTGTCGGCGCGGACGATGGTGCTGCCGCGCGAGGTGGCGCTGCATCTGCGGGGCGGGCGGGCGCACCGGGCGCCGGAGCCGGTGGCGCCGGTGGTGGAGACGGCGCGCGAGTACCGTCCCCAGGTTGTGGACAGCGCGGCGGCCGGGCAGGCGTACGCGGCGCTCGCGACCGTCGAGGAGCTGCTGAAGTCCTGGGACCAGGGCGGGCCGCAGGTCCTGCGGGCGGGCGGGATGTCCGTACGGGACCTCAAGCGGACGGCGGCGGCCCTGGACGTGACGGAGCAGCTCGCCGCGTTCTGGCTGGAGCTGTGCTTCGGGGCGGGGCTGCTCGCCTCGGACGGCGAGGCGGACGAGCGGTACGCGCCGACGCCCGCGTACGACGACTGGCTCGACCTGCCGCCGGCCGAGCGCTGGGCGCGGCTGGTCGCGCCCTGGCTCATGGCGACCCGCGTGCCGGGCCTGGTGGGCGGCGCGGACGCGAAGGGCCGCACCCTGTCCGCGCTCGGCCCCGACCTGGACCGCGCACCGGCGCCGGAGGTCCGGCACCGGGTCCTGGAACTCCTCGCGACCCTCCCGCCGGGCGCGGCGGCGGACCCCGAGACGCTGTTCGCCCGACTGCGCTGGGAGCGGCCGCTGCGGACCGCCGCGCAGGCGGCCCCGCCGCGACCGGCGGGCGCGGGTACGGCGGCGGCGCCCTCTGGCACGGGGGCCACCCCCACCGGGACGACCGCCGCCGCCCCCGAGCTCCCCACCGACCTCCGCTCCCGGCTCGCCCGCTGGACGCTCGCCGAGGCCGAGCTGCTCGGGCTCACCGGCCGGGGCGCCCTCGCGGCACCCGCCCGGGCACTGCTCAACCTGCCGCTCGCGGAGGCCGCGGCCCCCGCCGACCACGGCGGCCGGGTCGAGCTGTCGGTGGCCGCCGAGCGGGCGGCGACCCTGCTGGCGCCGCTGCTTCCCGAGGCCGTCGACCACGTCCTGCTCCAGGCGGACCTGACGGCCGTCGCGCCGGGGCCGCTGCGGCGTCCGCTCGCCGACGCGCTCGCGGTCCTGGCGGACGTGGAATCGAAGGGTGGCGCGACGGTGTACCGGTTCACGCCGGGTTCCGTACGGCGCGCCCTCGACTCGGGGCGGTCGGCTTCCGACCTGCACGACTTCCTGACCGCGCACTCGCGCACGCCCGTGCCGCAGCCGCTGGCGTATCTGATCGACGACGTGGCGAGGAAGCACGGGCACCTGCGGATCGGTGCCGCCTCCGCGTACGTCCGCTGCGACGACGACACGGTCCTCGGCGAGATCCTGGCCGACCGGCGCTCCGCCGCCCTGGGCCTGCGCCGTCTCGCGCCGACGGTGCTGGCCGCGCAGACGGACCCGGCGTCGCTGCTCGAAGGGCTGCGGGCGATGGGGTACGCCCCGGCCGCCGAGTCCGCGGAGGGCGACGTCCTGGTCACCCGCGCCGACGCGTACCGCACCCCGGCCCGTACGGCCCCGGTGCCCGTGCCCGACGGGCCGCCGGTCCCCGACGCCACGCTCCTCGGCGCGGCGGTGAAGGCGATCCGGGCGGGCGACCGGGCGGCGACGGCGGTACGGAAGGAGCCGGCGGCCCCCGTGACGGCGGCGGGCGGCCTCCCCCGCACCTCGGCGGCCGAGACCCTCGCCACCGTCCAGGCCGCGGCGATGACCGGCTCGGCCGTGTGGATCGGCTACGTCAACGCGGAGGGCGCGGCGAGCCAGCGGGTGATCGCGCCGGTCCGCGTGGAGGGCGGCTTCGTGACGGGCTACGACCACACGGCCGACGAGGTCCGCACGTACCCCCTGCACCGCATCACGGGCGTGGCGGAACTGGCGGACGACCAGGTCTAGCGCCTCGGGTTCAGTCCAGTTCCAGCACCACACGGACGCGCGCCTCGACGGCGGCGAGTTCGGATGGTGCGAGCAGGCCGAGCATGCGGCGCAGGCGCGGCTTGCCGACCGTGTGCAGCTCCGTGCAGTTCACGTACGACTCCGCGTACTTCTTGAGGCCGCTCTCCGGGCCGACGGGGACATGGGTCTCCGCCGGTCCGGGCGTGCCCGTGACCAGTGCGACCGTGATCCCGGACAGACGCCGGGAGATGCGGTTGGCCGTCAGCACGACCACAGGGTGGGGACCGATCGGCTGGGGAAACGCGCAGGCCCACACCTGGCCCCGCAGCGGGGGCATCGCGAGAGTCGCGGCCACCCTCAGAACTCCGCCGCGTCGGCCGCCGCGAGGTCCGCCTCCGTGACCAGCTCGTCGAGCAGCGGGCCAGGGGAGCCGCCCTCGCCGTAGAACCGGGCGATGTTCCGTGCCGCCTCGATCTGGCGGGCCTCCCGGTGCAGCAGCCGGATGGCTTCCCGCAGGGCGTCCGACGTGGATTCGAGCCGCAGTATCGCCATGGTCTCGCGCAGGTCCGCCCAGTCCTGCCGGGAGAGTCTGACCTGGGCGGGGGTCCCGGCCGTCTCCGCCGCTCGTCCAGCCATGAGCCTCACCTCGCACCCCACGCGTACTACATCTGTCATACGAGCGTCCCACGCCCCGCCCGCCAGGCGCAACCATGCTGCACACTGGAGGATTGGCCGTCACCGAAGCGGCCCGGGAAGGATCGATCGCACGTGAATGGGCCACTCATCGTCCAGAGCGACAAGACGCTGCTCCTGGAGGTCGACCACGAGCTCGCCGACGCCTGCCGGCGGGCCATCGCGCCGTTCGCGGAGCTGGAGCGGGCGCCGGAGCACATCCACACGTACCGGGTGACGCCGCTGGGGCTGTGGAACGCGCGGGCCGCCGGGCACGACGCCGAGCAGGTCGTCGACGCCCTCGTCGAGTACTCGCGCTATCCCGTGCCGCACGCGCTGCTCGTCGACATCGCCGAGACCATGGCCCGGTACGGGCGGCTCACGCTCTCCAAGCACCCCACGCACGGGCTCGTGCTCACCACGACCGACCGGCCGGTGCTGGAGGAGATCCTGCGGTCGAAGAAGGTGCAGCCGCTGGTCGGGGAGCGGATCGACCCGGACACGGTCGCCGTGCACCCCTCCGAGCGCGGGCAGATCAAGCAGACGCTCCTCAAGCTGGGCTGGCCGGCCGAGGACCTCGCCGGGTACGTGGACGGTGAGGCGCACCGGATCGACCTCGCCGAGGACGGCTGGAGCCTGCGGCCGTACCAGAAGCAGGCCGTCGACGGCTTCTGGCACGGCGGCTCCGGTGTCGTCGTGCTGCCCTGTGGCGCGGGGAAGACGCTGGTCGGGGCCGGGGCGATGGCCCAGGCGAAGGCGACGACGCTGATCCTCGTCACGAACACCGTCTCCGCCCGGCAGTGGAAGCACGAGCTGGTGAAGCGGACCTCGCTGACCGAGGACGAGATCGGCGAGTACTCCGGTACGCGCAAGGAGATCCGGCCGGTCACCATCGCCACCTACCAGGTCCTCACGACGAAGCGGAAGGGGATCTATCCCCACCTGGAGCTCTTCGACTCGCGGGACTGGGGCCTCATCGTCTACGACGAGGTGCACCTGCTGCCGGCGCCGGTCTTCAAGTTCACCGCCGACCTCCAGGCCCGCCGTCGCCTCGGCCTGACCGCGACCCTCGTCCGTGAGGACGGGCGGGAGTCCGACGTGTTCTCGCTGATCGGACCGAAGCGGTTCGACGCGCCGTGGAAGGAGATCGAGGCGCAGGGGTACATCGCGCCCGCCGACTGCGTCGAGGTACGGGTCAACCTGACCGACTCCGAGCGGCTCGCGTACGCGACGGCCGAGGCGGAGGAGAAGTACCGCTTCTGCGCGACGACCGCGACGAAGCGGAAGGTGACCGAGGCCCTGGTGAAGAAGTTCGAGGGCCAGCAGATCCTCGTCATCGGCCAGTACATCGACCAGCTGGACGAGCTCGGCGAGCACCTGGACGCGCCCGTCATCAAGGGCGAGACGTCGAACGCGCAGCGGGAGAAGCTCTTCGACGCGTTCCGCAACGGCGAGATCAACGTGCTCGTGGTGTCGAAGGTCGCGAACTTCTCGATCGACCTGCCGGAGGCGACGGTCGCGATCCAGGTCTCGGGCACCTTCGGCTCCCGCCAGGAGGAGGCCCAGCGCCTGGGCCGCGTCCTGCGCCCGAAGGCGGACGGCCACCAGGCGCACTTCTACTCGGTGGTCGCCCGGGACACCATCGACCAGGACTTCGCGGCGCACCGTCAGCGGTTCCTGGCGGAGCAGGGGTACGCGTACCGGATCGTCGACGCGGACGAGCTGCTGGGCGGGGGCTGAGCGGCGTACGGGCGGGCGGGGTCCCGGTCCGGCTTCGGACCGGGACCCCGCGCGGGCCTTGACCCCTGCGGACCGGGACCCCGCGCGGGCCTTGACCGCTGCGGACCGGGACCCCGCCCGCCCGGCCTCAGACCGCGGGGTTCAGGACCAGCTTCGCCTGGTTGTTCTTCGCGTTCGGGTCGAACGGGAAGCCCGTGCCGTACAGCGGCTTCAGGACGACCGCACCCTTCGCGCCGGTGACGACCGTGTCGACCCGCAGGTCGAACGGGAACGTCACGCTCTGCTGCTCGGCCACCCACATCGGCAGCTGGCACACGTAGCGCGGCGCGCCGGTGCGCACCTCGCTCTCCCACCAGCCGCCGTCCGCGGTGCGCGGCTCGCACGCGTCCGGGACGGTGGTCGCGGTCGCGCCCTGCGGGACGGTGACGTCGACGGAGCCGACCGGGTCGCCGGAGCCGAGGTTGGCGACCCAGGCGGGGCCGCGGTTGCGGAAGGTCACGTCCGCGCGGACGGTCTCGCCGGCGGCGGCGGTGAGCCGCGCGCCACGGACGGCGAAGTCCGCGGTGTTGGTGACGCCGATCGACGCGACGGTGCCGTTGTTCCCCGGGTCGAGGTCCTCGGCGCCGCCGCGGGCGTGCACGCCGATGTCGATGCGCTCGGCCATCGCGTACGGGGCGGTCTTCGCCTGCAGCGCCGCCGGCAGGGCGAAGGAGCCGCCCGGAGCCACGACGTCGTCGAAGGCGCAGTCGATCTTGGTGATCGGCTTGATCGTGCCCTCGCCGAGCGGCTCGCTCGTGCACTGCGGGGCGACCGTGCCGAGGTCGAGGCCGCGGGTGACGTAGAGGGTGACCTGGACGCCGTTCGCGGCCTCGTTGCCCCGGTTCACCACGGAGACCGGCACGGGGACGGTGGTGCCGGGGGCGACGCCGGTCACCGGCGCGGCCTGGGTGACGACGAGGTCGGGGCCGGAC
The DNA here is from genome assembly GCF_040295385.1 of Streptomyces sp. NPDC002825. NCBI lineage: Bacteria > Bacillati > Actinomycetota > Actinomycetes > Kitasatosporales > Streptomycetaceae > Streptomyces > Streptomyces sp. NPDC002825. The sequence continues at coordinate 41,249 of NZ_JBEOVH010000044.1, read as the reverse complement.
GCGATCCGGACGGTGGTGGAGCTCGTCGGCGCGGACAGGGCACCGGTGGTGGTGCGGGCCGTGGCCTGGTACGTGATCTGGCCGGTGACGCCCGCCCCGGCACCCGCGGCGGCGCGCAGCTTCACCTCGACGGGGGCTTCGCCGGTCAGCGGCACCTCGGGGAAGGAGCAGACGCGGGTGATCCCCACCTCGGCGCAGTTGTCCGGCCAGGTGATGTCGGCGACGCCGTCCAGGCCGGAGGCGTCGACGGTGAGCTCGCCGTCGGTCACCTGGTAGCCGGGATTGTCGTGGTACAGCCCCAGGCCGAGGGTGACGGTCTGGGCCTCGCCGCCGTCGACGCCCTTGGGCAGCGCGAGCTCCCAGGGCGAGACGATCCACAGCTGGTCGCTGTCCGCGGCGGCCGGGGCCGCGGTCACGCCGACGGTGACCAGGCCGGCCGCGGTGGCGCACGCGGCGAGCCGCGCGAGACGGCCGAAGGAGGACTTCCTCATGATCTCCTGTGTTCCTCACTGCTTCGATTGCAGGGCGATGCGATGAGGAGACCGTCGAGGACGGCGAAGAGTTGCACGCCGGATCGGGTTCAGTGGCTCCGGTGGCGCTACGGCGCTACGGCGCTACGGGCAGGGCACGGGTTCAGTGGCTCCGGTGCTTCGGGCGCGGGTCGCGGACGCCGGCCTCGGCCGGGCCGTGGTCGCCGAGGAGCACGACCGCGGCCGCCGCGCCGCCGAAGGCGCGGATCGCGCGGGCGGCGGTGGCGAGGTGGCGAGTACGGGGCCGGGGGACGGTGGTCACGAGGGTGAAGGTCGTCGCGGTCATGTCTCCATGATGGAATTCGGACATTGCAGGCACATCGGTCTGGGGAGTGAACCGGGGTCCCCCTCGCGTCGGATCCCGGCCCCTAGGGGTCAAAAGCGTTCGCCCCTCCGCCCCCGCGGAGTTACACTTTCCGGCTTCCCCCGCTTCCCGTTCGTGGAGCGCCGCCGTCCGGTCGGAAACCGGCGGCCACTTTGTCGTGTCCGCGTATCCACCTACCGGAGGCTTCACCGTGTCCGTATCCGTGCCCGAGTCCGATGCTCCCGACACGCTCGACGATCCGCTCGCGCGCGAGCGCGCCCATCTGACCTCCTCCCGCGCCGCGCTGCGTGCGATGCGCGAGGACGTCGAGGCGCTCGACATCAAGGACGTCACCGCGAACTGGGTCAACTCCCTGGTCCTCGGGCGGCAGATCGAGGACCGGATCAAGGCGCTCGCCGACCTCGCGGACACCCCCCTCTTCTTCGGGCGGCTCGACTACCTGCACACCACGCAGGAGGGGCAGCGCTTCTACATCGGACGGCGGCACGTCCACGACGCCGACGGCGACCCGATGGTCATCGACTGGCGCGCGCCGGTCTCCCAGCCGTACTACCAGGCCTCCAAGAAGGACCCCCAGGACGTCGGGCTGCGGCGCCGCTTCGGGTACACGGGCGGTGACCTCACCGCGTACGAGGACGAGCACCTCTCCGACCCCGAAGAGCTCGAACACACCAGCCGGCTCCTCCAGGCGGAGATCGAGCGGCCCCGCGTCGGCCCCATGCGCGACATCGTCGCCACGATCCAGCCCGAGCAGGACGGGATCGTCCGCTCCGACCTGTCGGGCACGGTGTGCGTGCAGGGAGGCCCGGGGACCGGAAAGACCGCCGTCGGTCTGCACCGTGTCGCGTACCTCCTCTACGCCCACCGGGACCGGCTCGCCCGCACCGGCACCCTCGTCATCGGGCCCAACCGCTCCTTCCTCCACTACATCGAGCAGGTCCTGCCCGCGCTCGGCGAGCTGGAGGTGCAGCAGGCGACGGTCGACGACCTCGTCGCGCACGTCGAGGTGCGCGGCACGGACGAGGCGGCGACGGCGGTCGTGAAGGGCGACGCCCGGATGGCGGAGGTGCTGCGGCGGGCGGTCCGCTCGCACGTGACGCTGCCGACCGAGTCCCTGATGGTGGTGCGCGGGTCCCGGCGCTGGCGGGTCCCTGCATACGAACTGGAGCAGATGGTAAGGGAGTTGCTGGACCGCGACATCCGCTACGGCGCCGCCCGCGAGGCCCTCCCGCAGCGCATCGCGCACGCCGTCCTGGTCCGGATGGAGCAGGCCGGCGAGGCCCCCGACGACCGGGTGCAGAACGCCGTCGCCCGGAACACGGCCGTGAAGGACGTCGTGAAGGAGTGCTGGCCGCTCGTCGAGCCCGCGAAGCTGGTCCTGCGGCTCCTCAGCGACGCCGACTTCCTCGCCGAGCACGCCGAGGGGCTGCTCACCGAGGACGAGCAGAAGCTGCTCCTGTGGGCGAAGCCCGCGCGGAGCGTGAAGACGGCGAAGTGGTCGGCGGCGGACGCCGTCCTGATCGACGAGGCGAAGGACCTGGTGGAGCGGACGCACTCGCTCGGCCACGTCGTCCTCGACGAGGCGCAGGACCTGTCCCCCATGCAGTACCGGGCGGTGGGCCGCCGCTGCACGACCGGCTCGGCGACGGTCCTCGGCGACCTGGCGCAGGGCACGACGCCGTGGGCGACGGAGAGCTGGGCGCAGGCCCTCGCGCACCTGGGGAAGCCGGAGGCGGTGGTGGAGGAGCTGACCGCCGGTTTCCGCGTGCCGCGCGAGGTGATCGCGTACGCCTCGCGGCTCCTTCCGCACATGTCGCCGGGGCTCGCGGCGGTGGAGTCCGTACGGGAGAACCCGGGCTCCCTGGAGGTCCGGCCCAGCGAGTCGCTCGACGAGGACGTCGTCGCGGCCTGCGTCGAGGCGCTGACGCACGAGGGCTCCATCGGCCTGATCGCCGCCGACGCGCGGATCGCGCCGCTCGCGGAGGCACTGACGGCGGCCGGGCTCGCCTATCTCTCGCCCGGCGAGGAGACGACGGCCGAGTCGCGCCTTACGCTCGTGCCGGCGTCGCTCGCGAAGGGCCTGGAGTACGACTACGTGGTCCTGGACGAGCCGGCGGCCGTCGTCGACGGCGAACCGGACGAGCGGACCGGCCTGCGGCGCCTGTACGTGGCGCTGACGCGTGCGGTGTCGGGCCTGACGGTCGTTCACTCGGCGCCGGTCCCGGAGCAGTTGGGGTCCCCTGCGTGAGGGGGGCGCTGCACCACGTCGAGCTGTGGGTGGGCGACCTGGAGCGGGCCGAGCGGAGCCTCGGCTGGCTGCTCGGGGAGCTGGGCTATACGCCCTTCCAGTCCTGGGAGGGCGGCCGCAGCTGGGCGCTCGGCTCCTGCTACCTGGTCGTCGAACAGTCCCCGGCCCGTACGTCGGACTCGCACGACCGCCTGCGGCCGGGCCTCAACCACCTGGCCTTCCACGCGGGCGACCGGCCGGCCGTCGACGCCCTCGCCGCCGAGGCGCCGGCGCACGGCTGGCGGCTGATGTTCGCCGACCGGCATCCGTACGCGGGCGGCGAGGGCCACTACGCGGCGTACCTGGAGAACGAGGACGGGTTCGAGGTGGAGCTGGTGGCGGGCGGCTAGACCGTCCCGTATTCGGGGAGCGCCTGGGTCCAGGTGCGGTGGGCGACGGTGGCGAGGACCGGGTTCTTGCCCCGGTAGTAGTTCTCCGTCACCACGCCCCAGCACAGGGCCCAGCCGCGGCCGCGCGCCCAGGTCGCGTCGTCGACCCCGGCGGCCTCCCGGAAGAGGGGGCGGGTCTCGGGGGTGAGGAGGGACCAGCCGGCCATCATGTCGGCGGCCGGGTCGCCCGTACCGAGGCCTCCGAAGTCGATGACGGCGTGGAGGCGGCCGTCGCGGGTGAGGAGGTTGCCGGGGAGCAGGTCGCCGTGGATCCAGACGGGGTCGCCCTGCCAGGCCGGGAGGCGGAGCACCGACTCCCAGGCCGCGCCGACGGCGTCGGCGTCGAGGGTGCCGTCCGCGCCGAGCGCGCGGATCGCGGGCACCATGGCGCCGTCCTCCCAGTCGGTGACGGGGCCGCCCCGGAAGGAGGCGGGTCCGCCGGTGGCGTCGAAGGCGCGCAGGGAGCGCCCGAAGCGGCCCAACTCCACGGCGGCGTGGGCGAGATCGGTGATCGGGGCGTTGTACGCGTCGTCGCCGTCGAGCCAGGCGAACACGGACCAGGGCTGGCCGTACCCCTCGCCGGGCACTCCCCGCCCGACGGGCACGGGGACGGGGAGGGTGAGGTGCGGCGCGAGGTGCGGCAGCCAGCGCTGCTCCTTCTCGGCCTGTCCGGCCGCCCAGTCGGCCTTCGGCAGCCGTACGGCGAACTCGTCGCCCAGCCGGAACATCGCGTTGTCGGTGCCGGCCGAGTCGACCTCCCGTACGGGAAGGTCCGCCCAGTCGGGGAACTGGGCGGCGATGAGCCGCTCGACGAGGGCGACGCCGATACCGGTGGAGGTCGTCATGCGCGCGAGGCTAGCGATCAACCGCCGTCCGAACCACGGGATTTCGGCCGGTCCAGGATGAGGTCGCCGGCGCGGGCGAGGACTTCGGCGCGGGTGCGGCCCTCGTGGTCGGCGGCGAGGAAGTGGTGCCCGATGGCCACGCAGAAGGCGAGGAGGGAGCGGGCCTCGACCTCGTCGGGGTCGGGGCAGAAGGTGCCGATCATCTCGCGCAAAAGCTCCATGCGCCGGTTGTCGACCCGGCGCAGCCGTTCGGCGACGGCCTCGTCGCGCCGGGCCCAGTCGCGGACGGCGAGGTCGATGGGGCGGAGGCGGTCGCCGGAGAAGGTGAGCATGCCGGCGAGGGTGATGAGGGTCCTGGGGTCGCCGTCCGGCTCCTGCCTGACGCGCTCGACGACCTGGTCGGCGGCCTCGCGCTCCCAGGTGTCGAGCATGGCGGCGAGGAGGGCGTCGCGGTCGGCGAAGTAGCCGTAGAAGCCGCCTTTGGTGACGCCGAGGCGCTTGGCGAGGACTTCGACGCGGACGGCTTCGGGTCCGCCGTCGGCAAGGACGGTCAGCCCTTCCTCCACCCAGCGTTCGCGTGGTGTGCGTGCGACGCCCACGGTGTGTCCTCCCTCACTCGGCGACCGAATGTACGCCTCCGTACATCAGGTCTGGCATTGTTGGTCCTGTCGTTATACGTAAGCGTATAGAACGCAGGGGAAAGGCGGCAGCGGTCATGAGACTTCCCGTCAGCGAGCACACCGGTCGACCGTGGCGGATCCACGCGTACGTCCCCGACTTCACGACCCTGGACGTCTGGTCCTACCGGACGCCGGGCGCCGGCCCCGACGACTTCCGGCTCGCGCTCGCCGCGATCACGGCGGGAGCCGGCATGTCGAAGCAGAGCGGGGCGACGCGCTTCCTGTTCGCGGTGCGCTGGAAGCTGGGCGCCCTGCTCGGCTGGGACAAGCCCAAGGAGGGCCTCGGCCCCCGGGTCCGGTCACTGCGCGAGCGCATGCCGGAGGACCTGACGGCGACGGCGGACCCGACGCCGGGCCCGGGCCCGTTCAACTCGCTGTACGAACTGCACGACGAGTGCGCGCGGGAGCTGGCGAACAAGACGGTCCACGGGGTCATGCACCTGGGCTGGGTGAAGACCCCGGAGGGCGACCACGAACTCCGCATGGCGGTCCTGGTCAAGCCGAACGGCCCCTTCGGCCGCCTGTACATGGCGCTGATCGCCCCCTTCCGGTACGCGATCGTCTACCCGGCGATGACCAGGCAGTGGGAGGCGGCCTGGCGGGACAGGGGGAGGCTGCTGAAGCAATGACCTCGCTCAGACAGGCAGCTTCCAGCTCGGGCCGGCCGGGGAGCCGAGCCATACGCGCTGGGCGTCCGGCGTGATCGTCATGCCGAACGCAGAGAGGTGAGGCGAGCCGTGGCTCTGCCAGTTCTCGACGGCGTCCTCGACAGCGCTCCACAGCCTGAGCGGACCTCGCTGGGTCACGGTCCAGCCGCCGTGCTCGACCGGACGGGTTCGGGCCTGTGACCCCGTGGCGACATCGAGCAGGATCTGCTCGGCCCCCGCCCCGAGGCGCTCGGCCGACGGTGCGGCGAGCTGCGCGACGAACCGTCCCGACCAGTCGTCGAGCAGCGCGGGGTCGATCCGGCTCGGCCGCTCGTCACCGGGAAGCAACTCGAGCGGTCCGCGCGGCGGGCGGTCGTGCGCCCGGGCCATCATGCAGCCTCAAGACGCCGTCCGCCCAAGCCCTCGCCGAAGCCGCGCTCACCATGTCGCCGCTGGAGTGGCGGAAGACGTTCCTGGGCTGACGGGTCAGCTTCGCGCTGCTTCCAGGGTCTCTCTGATGGTGGCGACCCGGGTGCGGACCTCGGTGGCCGGGAGGTGCGTGCGGGGGCGGGGTGCGTGTTCGCCCCGGCAGGGGCCGCAGTCGCCGCCGTCGAGGGTGTCGGCGTATCCCGGGGCGCCGCATGTGCCGCATTCGAGGATGCGGGGAGGAGCGGGGGTATGGCGGACGGGGAGGGGCGGCACGTGCTTGGAGGCGTTGGCTTCGAGCTTGGTGCCGTCCAGGGCGACGCGTCCCATCTTGACCATGCCGAGCTTCTGGGCGAGGTGCAGGGACTGGGTGAACAGGCCGGCCAGGGCGTTCAAGTGGCGGCGGCGGAACCGGGCGATCGGGCGCAAGTCCGGGGCCTGGCCGACGGCCAGGAACCGGAACGCGACGTCGTCGGCGCACTTGTGCTCGATCGCCCGCGAGGAGCGGACGCCGGTGGTGTAGCCGTAGATCAGCAGCCGCACCATCAGCCTGGGGTCGTACGGCGGGTAGCCGCGCTTCTCGGTGTAGTCGGCCAGGATCGGGGCGAGGTCGAGTACCTCGTCGACCAGGTCCGCGACGAACCGGGCGAGGTGGCCCTCCGGCAGCCAGTCGTCCAGCGACGGTGGCAGCAGCAGGACCTGATGGGGGTCGAACGCCCGGAAAGTCTTGTCCGCCACCGGACGGCGCTGCGGCCGCTTCGCCTCGACCGGCTCGACCTCGAACAGCCCATCCTCACCACGCATACCGGGATCATCCCGCGCGAAAAATCACGAGACACAGGTGGGTTGCCGGTCACAGAGGCACGCTCCTAGCGGCGCAGGAAGGTCCCGCCGTCGATGACCCAGAGGTTGGCCGGAACCGCGCCGCACTTGACGACTTCGGAGTGCATCTGGGGGTTGGTCCGGGCCCAGCCGACCCGACGCTGGTGCTGCTCGTCGGTCGGGTAGAAGGTGAGACCAGCCTCGGGGTGCCGGCCCTCCTCGAAGAGGTACGGCTCGCCCCCGAGCGGGGTGACCACGGTCTGCGAGATGGGCCCGGTCACGGTGATGGCGCCGTTCCCGTCGACGGTCAGACAGTCGACGTCGAACTCGGCCCGGACGGTGCCGGTCTCCTCGAACACGTGCTGCACCACGACGTGCCCCCGGGTGTGGCCGTCGACCGTACGGGCGCTGACCCGCGCGGTGAGCCGCTCGCCTGGGTTGGGGCCCGGGCCGTGCTCGTTGAGCAGGGTCCAGCTGCGCAGCGCGAGGTGCTGGGCCGGTAGGGGGGTGGCCGGCGCGGGCACGGCCGCGGCGGTGCCGGCCGTCCCGGCCGCGAGGGCCACGGCCGCAGTGGTGAGCGCAATGGCGGTGGTGAGCTTTCGCATGGTCAATCCTCAGCGGAGAGAAGGGAGTCGGGCCGTTTCCCGACTGCCTCCAACCTCCCAGCTCACCCCCGGTCGCGGCCTCCGTCGCAAGGAGGGACCACCTCCTCCCGGCGGGGGAACCACTCCTCCTCCGCCCGACTCACCAAGTGGCGTGTCACCGCGCGGCGTGGTGTATCGCGTCCAGGGCGAGGGCGGCCGCAGCCAGGGTGGTGGCGAGGCCCGCGACCGC
>NZ_JBEOVH010000044.1:0-33367 GCF_040295385.1 Streptomyces sp. NPDC002825 | reverse complement strand
CGCTGCCGCTGCCGCTGCCGCTGCCGCTGCCGCTGCCGCTGCCGCTGCCGCTGCCGCTGCCGCTGCCGCTGCCGCTGCCGCTGCCGCTGCCGCTGCCGCTGCCGGGGCACGCTCCCCGGTGACACCGAGGAAGTCCAGCCCGGAGACGTGGTTGACCATCCCGTACCAGAGCATCGGGTCACCGGCCACATCACGAGCCCTGCCGACCGGACACTTGGTGGGCAGGCTCCCGCCAGCCCCATATGCCCCGACGAGCCCGCCGCGACCGATCCGCCAATCACGGGAGCGGAGCCGCTTGCTCGTTACTGACCCACGCTCCTAGCGCTTCCCTCACCCCCTTCCACCCACCGGGAATGACCAGCGGGGCCTGAGTCCCCGCCAACCGACGGCCGCAACCCGCTAAGCACCGCCCGGCTGCCCCATTCAACTCCGCGCGACCCCACCCACCGAACCGGACCCACCCACACCCGCCACGAACCAAGCCCCCACCCCACCGGCCCAAGGCGCCATACCCACCCCAGCCGATGCCCGGCCTCGCCCCCGCCCGCCAACCCTTCACCCGCCCACGGCGGGACGGGCCCCGTCGCCTCGGCGTGGACCCGTCCCCCCGGACCGCCCTCCGAGAGGTCTTTCGCGTCTGGAGTGCCGGGTCAAGGGTGGAGCGCAGCGGAATCGGCGAAGCCGACGCCGAAGGCGCCCTTGACCCGGCACCGGAAGGCGCGACTCTCGGAAAGAGGGCGGTCCCACCAGAAGCCCACCAACCCGGCCCGCCCCCAGGACCAAGGAGACGGCGCGCTACCGAGACCCCCAGGGCCTACGCGCCTAACGCCTCGACGACCTACGCGTCCACCGCCTCGCGCCACCTGCCGACCGCTGCTGCCGAGACCGGGTGCGTCCAGCCCTGGGGCCTCGCCGCGCCGCCGATGTGGAAGGCCGTCAGGCCTGCCGCCCGGAGGGTCGGGAGGTGGTCGAGACGGAGGCCTCCGCCCACGAGGATCTGCGGCTCGTACCCCGGCTCGCCCGCGCGGGCCGCTTCGGCCTTCAGGGTGGCCAGGCCGTCGTCGACTCCCGTCGCCGCTCCCGCCGTCAGGTACGTGTCGAGGCCCGGCAGGTCCGCGAGGCGCTTGCGCAGGCCGTCCCGGTCGGCCGCGCGGTCGATCGCCCGGTGGAAGGTCCAGCGGCAGCCGTCCAGGACGGCGACCAGGCGCTCCACCGCGACCAGGTCCGGCTCGCCGTCCGCCGTCAGGAAGCCGAGGACGAACTCGTCGGCGCCCGCCGAGCGGAGCTCCTCCGCCCGGCCGACCAGGGCCTCGACGTCGCCCGCCGCGAAGCCGTCCGCCAGGCGGAGCATCACGCGGAGCGGGATGTCGACCGCGCGGCGGATGGCGGTGAAGGTGGCCGTCGACGGGGTGAGACCGTCCGCCGCCATGTCGGTGACGAGTTCGAGCCGGTCGGCGCCACCGGTCTGGGCAGCGACCGCGTCTTCCTCGTCGAGGGCGATCACCTCAAGGACAGCACGGTTGCTCATCTCGCCCATTCCTCCATGAATGACGACTACAGGTCTAGTCCAATGACCAGACTAGCCGTGCGCGTGACCTCCCGCATCGTGCCCCGCCTCACCCGTCCCGCTCGTGGCCGTCTCCGTCGCGGCCGGGGCCGGCGCCTTGCCGTTCGCGCCCGCCGTCACCGTGAAGGACGCCGTCCGGACCTTGCCCTCGTGCTGGAAGTCGAGGAACAGGCGGTACGTCCCCGCGCTGGGTGCCGTCGCCGTGAAGGAGACGTCCGGGCCGGGGCCGCCCTCGTTGGGGTGCACGTGGAGGTAGGCGAGGTCGCCGTCGCGCAGGGCGACGAGGTGGCCGTACGCGCCGAGGTACGGCTCCAGGTCGGTGACCGGCTTCCCGCCCTTGGAGACCGTCAGACGGAGCTCGCCCGCCTTGCCCGGGTCCAGGACTCCGCCCAGGCGGACCTGGTAGCCGTCCACCGTCGCCGTCGGGGCCACCGCCGGCAGCGGCTTCGGGGCGTAGGCGCCCGGCACCGACAGGTCCGCGCCCAGCGTGACGCCCTTGGCCCCGGCCGCGGCCGGCTTGAAGTCGGCGAAGGCCTTGTAGGCGCCTGCCGCCGGCAGGTCCGCGTCCACCGACCAGGTGCCGTCGGCGGCCTTCACCGGGTGCAGGTGGCGGAAGGTGTTGAGGTCGCGCGAGGCGACGATGAAGTGCAGTTCCTTGCCGTGCTCGGTGGTGAAGGCGGTGACCTTCTTGCCGGCCGCGTCCTTGATGGAGAACTTCAGGGTGCTCCGCCCCGCGGCGGGCGTGGGCGTCTCGAGGGCCAGGGTGTAGCCGTCCTGGGAGATCTGGAGGCCTCCCGGGAGCGATGAGGCCGCCGTCGCCGCCTCCTCGCCGTGGCCGGCATGACCCCCCTCCGTCTTCTTCTGCGGCTCCTGCGCCGCGTGGTCGCCGTGCTCCGCCTTCTTCGGCTCCTCGACGGGGCCGACCCCCTTGCCGACCCCGTACGCGGTCCCGAAGGTCGCGGCGAGCGCGGCGGCAAAGGCAGTGATCTTCACTCCGGTGTTCATGACTGCTCTCCCGTACGTGGGTGCGTGGGTGGCATGGGGGGTGTGCGGGAGGCGTCCGAGGGGCCGCATCCGTTCACCCGATGCACTTCACCATACCCCTGGGGGGTATCAAGTCAAGTCGCATCCACACTTGCGTCGGATACCACCGGGGGGTATACATGAACCCGTTCCACAGATACCCCCTGAGGGTATCGGCCCCAGAAGAACCGACCGAGGAGGAAGCCATGGGCTCCTGCTGCACCCCCGACAACAGCTGCTCGACCACGGAGACCACTGCCGTCGCGGTCGCGGACAGCACGGTCACCGTCTACGCCGTCTCCGGCATGACCTGCGGCCACTGCAAGTCCGCGATCACCAAGTCCGTCAGCGCGCTCGACGGCGTCATCTCCGTCGATGTCGACGTCGACGGCGGCCTGGTGACCGTGACCACCGGCGGCGAGCCCGACGACGCCGCGATCACCGCGGCCGTCGACGACGCGGGCTACGAGCTGACCGGCCGGGCCTGATCCGCCGCCGGGCAGACCGACACCCCACCGGCGTCCCCCGTCCCGGTACCCGACGGTCCGCCCGGCAGGCGGACACCCGCCCGCACCACCCCGGCCGCCGGGGCCCGACCTCCACGCCCGGGCCCCGGCCCCCGAACCCGCTACACCGAGGAGCAGGAAATGACCACGACCACTCCGGGCACCGCCCAGGTCGAGCTCGCCATCGGCGGCATGACCTGCGCCTCGTGCGCGGCCCGCATCGAGAAGAAGCTCAACCGCATGGACGGGGTCGAGGCCACCGTCAACTACGCCACCGAGAAGGCGAAGGTCACCTTCGACGCCGACATCGCCGTCGCCGACCTGATCGCCACCGTCGAGGCCACCGGTTACACCGCCCAGGAGCCCCAGCCCGAACGGCCCGCGAGCGGCGGCGGCGAGGACGGTCCCTCCGACGAGGAGATCGCCGACGCCGAGCTGCGGCCGCTCAAGCAGCGCCTGATCACCGCCGTCGCGCTCGCCGTGCCGACCATCGCGATGGCGATGGTCCCGGCGCTGCAGATCGAGTACTGGCAGTGGCTGAGCCTCACGCTCGCCGCGCCGGTCGTCGTCTACGCCGCCTGGCCCTTCCACAAGGCCGCCTGGACCAACGCCCGGCACGGCGCCGCCACCATGGACACCCTCATCTCGGTCGGCACCATCGCCGCGTTCCTGTGGTCCCTGTGGGCACTGTTCTTCGGCACCGCCGGTACGCCCGGGATGACGCACCCCTTCGAGTTCACGATCGCCCGCACCGACGGCGCCGGGAACATCTACCTGGAGGCCGCCGCCGGCGTCACCGCCTTCATCCTGGCCGGCCGGTACTTCGAGGCCCGCTCGAAGCGCAAGGCGGGCGCCGCGCTGAAGGCCCTCATGCAGCTCGGCGCCAAGGAAGTCACCGTCCTCAAGGACGGCCGCGAGATCACCCTGCCCACCGCCGAACTCCAGACCGGCGACCGCTTCCTGGTCCGCCCCGGCGAGAAGATCGCCACCGACGGCACCGTCGTCGAAGGCTCCTCCGCCGTCGACGCCTCCATGCTCACCGGCGAGTCCGTCCCCGTCGAGGTGTCCGTCGGCGACTCCGTCACCGGCGCGACGCTGAACGCCGGCGGCCGGCTCGTCGTCGAAGCCACCCGCGTCGGCGCCGACACCCAGCTCGCCCGCATGGCCAAGCTCGTCGAAGACGCCCAGAACGGCAAGGCCGCCGCCCAGCGCCTCGCCGACAAGATCTCCGCCGTCTTCGTCCCCGTCGTCATCGCCCTCGCACTCGGCACCCTCGGCTTCTGGCTCGGCACCGGACAGGGCCTGACCGCCGCCTTCACCGCCGCCGTCGCCGTCCTGATCATCGCCTGCCCCTGCGCCCTCGGCCTGGCCACCCCGACCGCCCTCATGGTCGGCACCGGCCGCGGCGCCCAGCTCGGCATCCTCATCAAGGGCCCCGAAGTCCTGGAGACCACCCGCAAGGTCGACACCATCGTCCTGGACAAGACCGGCACCGTCACCACCGGCCGCATGACCCTCATCAAGGTCCACACCACCACCGACACCGACGAGACCGACGTCCTGCGCCTCGCCGGCGCCCTGGAGCACTCCAGCGAGCACCCCATCGCCCAGGCCGTCGCCACCGGCGCCGCCGCCAAGGTCGGCACCCTGCCCACCCCCGAAGACTTCGCCAACATCCCCGGACTCGGCGTCCAGGGCATCGTCGACGGCCACGCCGTCCTCGTCGGCCGCGAGAAGCTGCTCGAAGAGTGGGCGATGGAGCTCCCGGCCTCGTTGAAGGCCGCCAAGGACGAGGCCGAGCGGGCCGGCAAGACCGCCATCGCCGTCGCCTGGGACGGCCAGGCCCGCGCCGTCCTCGAAGTCGCCGACGCCATCAAGGACACCAGCGCCGAGGCCATCAAGCGCCTGCGCGCCCTCGGCCTGACCCCGATCCTGCTCACCGGCGACAACAAGGCCGTCGCCCAGAGCGTCGCCACCGAGGTCGGCATCGACGAAGTCATCGCCGAAGTCATGCCCCAGGACAAGGTCGACGTCGTCAAGAAGCTTCAGAACGAAGGACGTTCGGTCGCCATGGTCGGTGACGGCGTCAACGACGCCGCCGCCCTCGCCCAGGCCGACCTCGGCCTCGCCATGGGCACCGGCACCGACGCCGCCATCGAGGCCGGCGACCTCACCCTCGTCCGAGGCGACCTGCGAGCCGCGGCCGACGCCATCCGGCTCTCCCGCAAGACCCTCGGCACCATCCGCTCCAACCTCTTCTGGGCCTTCGCCTACAACGTCGCCGCCCTGCCGCTCGCCGCGGCCGGACTGCTCAACCCGATGATCGCCGGCGCCGCCATGGCCTTCTCCTCCGTCTTCGTCGTCGGCAACAGCCTCCGCCTCCGCGGCTTCCAGGCCGCCGACCGCTGAACCCCTGTGAACCCCCGAACTCCGAGGAGCCCGACGTGGCCGGTTACGGACAGCACAAGGAAGACATCATCAGACGCCTGAGGCGCATCGAGGGCCAGGTCAGGGGCGTGCAGCGGATGGTCGACGAGGACGTCTACTGCATCGACGTCCTCACCCAGGTCTCCGCCATCAACGCGGCCCTCCAGTCCTGCGCGGTGGCCCTCCTGGACGAGCACCTCAGCTGCTGCGTCACGGAGGCCATCGCCCAGGGCGGGGACCAGGCGAAGGTGAAGGTGGGTGAGGCGTCGAAGGCCATCGCCCGGCTGATCCGGACGTGACGGAGCACCAAACCGATGTCAACCGCCCTTGCGTGAAGGGCAGTCGGCGGACAGCGTGAGACTCAGCCGGAGACAGAGGCCGAGCAGCTGGCGGAGGAGCACCAGCTCCACCGATCCGGGCAGTCCGGAGTCGCAGACCTTCGCGCAGGGGCGGTTCTTCATGAGGGTCGACATCCTGCCATCGTACCCCTGGGGGGTATACCTGAGCCGGGGAAGCGGCCCGTACGATGACAGGCCCTACGGGGGAGGGGATGCACGTGCGCCGGCTGGGAGAGCTGGAGGCCGAGATCATGGACCGGCTGTGGGCCTGGCAGCGGCCCGCCACGGTCCGCGAGATCGTCGACGACATCAATCGGGGACGACGGGTCGCCTATACGACGGTGATGACCGTCGCGGACATCCTGCACCGCAAGGGCTGGCTCCGCCGCGAGAAGTCCGGACGGGCCTGGCTGTACGAGCCGGTCCGCAGCCGCGAGGAGTACACGGCGGGCCTGATGCGGGACGCCCTCGGCGACAGCCAGGACCGCCCGGCCGCCCTCCTGCGGTTCGTCGAGGTCATCTCGGACGAGGACATGGCCGCCCTCGACGCGGCCCTCCGCGCCGCGCGCGGCGGGGTCGGCGGAGGCTCCGACGGGGCGGACGGGGAGCGCGCGTGAACCATCACCTGCTCGTGCCGCTCGGGCTCGCGCTCCTCACCGGTCTCCTCGTGCCCTTACTGCTCGTCCGTGCCCGGTGGGCCCAGCAGGTGCCGCGGCTCGCGCTCGCCGTGTGGGCAGCGTGCGGTGCCGGGTTCGCGGCGGGGGCCGCGCTGCTGCCCGCCCAGCTGGTCCTGACCTCCGACAGCAGCCACCGCCTCGCGGACATGCTGTTCACGCTCCGGCCCCCCACGCTCGACCAGCTCCTGAACCTCGACGGGCGCGAGCGGTTCGCGCTCTCCCTCTCGCTGCTCTTCCTGTCGCTGCCCACCGCCGCGTTCGCCCGCCGTCTCACCCGGGCCCGGCGGGTGCGGACCCGGCACGCCGGGCTGCTGCGGCTCGTCGGCCGGTACGACCCCGCGCTGCGGGCCACCGTCCTCGACGACGACCGGCCCGCCGTCTACTGCCTGCCCGGCCGCTCCCGCCGGGTCGTCGTCTCCTCCGGCGCGGTGCACACCCTCACCCCCGCCCAGCTCGCGGCGGCCCTCGCGCACGAGCGGGCGCACATCGCGGGGCGGCACCACCTCCTGGTCGCGGCGGCGGAGGCCTTCGCGGCCGTCTTCCCGCGCCTCCCGCTCGCGCGCCACGGCGGGACCGCCGTACCGCTGCTGCTGGAAATGGCCGCGGACGACCGGGCGTTGCGCCGGTGCACGAGGGACGCGCTCGCGACGGCGCTGTACGCGCTGGCCTCGGGGCGGGCGCCGCGGTCGGCGTTCGCCGCGGGCGGGCCGTCGGCGGCGCTGCGCATGCGGCGCATCCTCACCCCGCACAGCGCCGGACACCCGGTGCTGCGCGGGTTGCTCACGATCGCGGCGGCCGCCCTCGCGATGGCCCCGCTGGTCGTCGCCTGCTGCTCGTTCCCCCGCTAATCGCGAACACCGTTATTTACTAAGCGAATTCGTAGATTTCGCATCGGTCACAGAGTACGGAATACGCGGCTATTGTGGGTACGTTGAGGCTCGGACTCGGCACGTCGAAGGGTGCAAAACCAATGCAGCTCGCTGGCGTTCGTACGGCAGCGGCCGGCGACGCGACGACGATATCCAGACTGCTTGCCGACATCATCCGGAGCAGCTACGCCGGAATACTGGACGAAATCCCGATACGGCGGCTGATCTCGGCCCAATGCGCACTCCCCCGCATACGCGCGGAAATTGAAATTCCCGGGGGCGCGCCCGGATGGCTCGGCTGGCTGGTCGCGACGGACGCGGAGGGCACGGTCGTCGGCGTCGCCGCGGGCGGCGTCCCCGTGCCGGGCGAGGGCGAGGTGTACGCGCTGGCGGTGGAGCCGGGCTCGCGCCGTGCCGGGGTCGGTACGGCGCTGCTCGCCGCCGCGACCGAGCGGATGCGGGACTTCGGCGCCCGGGAGCAGCGGGTGGAGCTCCCGGCCGTGGCCGACCCGGCGCTCCCCTTCTACTCCCGTCTGGGCTTCGCGGCCCTCTCCGAGAGACGGTGGAGCAGACCGCTCTGACGCGGTCCGGCATCAGGGGCGTGGCAGATCCACGCCATCGCGTGTTCACGCAGCCCGATCCGGTGGATCGGGGTCCGTTCCCCAGGTCAGGATGGGTTCAGCGGCGCGGGCCCGGCGGCACGGGTTCCTCGTCCGGACGGCATGGACCGAGCGAGCCCCTGGAGGAGCGATGCACACACCGAGCGGCACTTCCCTGCCCGTCGTGCCCGCAGCGTTCGCTCCGGTCCTGCCGTCCCGATACGGCCTCGACCCGGAGCCCGGCCCCGGCGCCGGCGTCCGGGTCACCGCCGACACCCTCCCGGGGCTGGAATCGGTCTCCCCCGCCGACGAGAGCTCCGTGTGGCTGCATGACGCCCTGCTCGGCCCGCACAGCGCGGACATCGTCCGCTATCTCAGCCTCGCCCGCTCCACCGGCGGACCCGTCCTCGACCTCGGCTCGGGCGCCGGACGGCTCGCCGTCCCGTTCGCCCGGCACGGATTCGCCGTGGAAGCCGTGGACCGGGACGCCTCGGCCTTGGAGCGCCTCGAAGGCTGGGCGCGCCGGATCGGCCCGCAGGTGGCCGGGCTCGTCGTCACGCACCGCGCGGAGCTCACGGAGCTGCGCCTGGAGGGGAGTTACCGGCTGGCGCTGCTCGCGGGCGCCATGGTCACCGCCGTCCCGCCGGACAGCCGGCCGGGGCTGCTGCGGGAGGTCGCCGCCCATCTGGAGACGGGCGGGGCGCTCGCCCTCGACTACACGGCGCACCAGCTGCCGGGGCTGATCGCGGAGCCGCGGCGGACCTGGGCGTTCCAGGTGCCGCGTTTCGACGGGATCGACGAGTGGGTGGTGGCCCGGCAGGTCTTCGATCTGCCGTCGATGAGCGAGCGGATCACGTACTACGCGGCCAGGACCGGCAAGCTGTCCTCGGAGCGGGTGGTGCTGACCACCGACAAGTGGATCGTCGACCCGGAGCGGCTCGCGGCCGAGCTGCACTCGGCGGGGCTGCACATCGAGGGCCGGCGGCGCCACCGTATCGACGAGCGGACGGAGTCCGTCCTCCTGGTGTGCCGGACGGACGACTGACCGGCCTGGTGTGCGGGACGGACGACTGAACGACCTGGGTGCGGGACGGACGACTGAACGACCTGGGTGCGGGACGGACGACTGACCGATACGCGCCTGCCGAGGTTGACGAGCAAGAGGTACGATGCCCACAAACGTTTGAGCCGACCAGGTGGCGGGCGGAGAATATGGCAGTCGTGGAAGAGCTGACGGGCCGCGAGGCGGTGATCCAGCGCCTGCGCGATGTCGGGCTGCGGGTCACGGGCCCGCGCCTGGAGGTGCTCACGGTGCTCGCCGCCGGCGGCCATCTCGACGTCGAGGCGATCACCACGACCGCCCGCGAGCGGCTGGGCACGCTGACCAGCCAGGCCGTGTACGAGATGCTGCGGCACTTCCAGGAGACGGGTCTGGTCAGCAAGTTCGACCGGCCGGGTCTGCCCGCGGTCTTCGAGATCTCGGGACCGGCCCACCAGCACGCGCTGTGCACCTCCTGCGGCCGGGTGGAGAACGTGTCCGCGACCGCGCCCGCGCCGCCCCGGGGCGCGCTGCCGCAGTGGCGGGTGGACGACGCGGAGGTCGTCTTCAAGGGCCTGTGCCCCGACTGCCGGACGGACGACACGGCGTCCTGAGCGACGCCAGGCGCCGTACGCCCGAACGCCCGACCCGCGGCCGGCGCCGTACATCCGACCGTCCGACCCGCTGCCCGCCCCGTGCTCGTCAGGCCCCTGAGGCGCGGTCAACATCGTGCGTGCCGTTCGATTTTGTGGCAGGGTCTAGCGGGGCGATTCAACACAGGGTCCGGGTGGATCCGAGGGGAGTCTGCTGCGCCGTGTCCAGAAACGCCGCCGTGACCCGCGCGGGTAGTGATCAGGCTCTCGCCGTCTACCAGGAGCTGCGCGCCCGTCCCGAGGCGGGCTTCGACGAGGTCGCGGACCGCTTGGAGCTCTCCGCCGACGAGCGGGAGCGATGTCGCGGCGAACTCGCCTCCTTAGGTCTCACCGCCCCTCGTGACCCGTCCGACCCCGGCGCCCCGACGGTCGTCGACCCCGATGTCGCCCTGCTGCGGCTGCTGCGCCGGGAGCGCGACCGGCTGCAGGACCGCCTCGCCGCGACCAGCCGCGCGCACACCGCCCTCGAGGCCCTCGCCGGGCCGTTCCTGCGGGTCGGGGCCGCGCCCCGCTCCGAGGTCGAGGTGGAGATCGTCAGTGACCCGCAGCGGGTGCTGCGCGAGCTGTCGGAGCTGACGGGGACCGTCCGGACCGCCGTCCACGTCATGCACACCGGTTCCGTACGGCGCGAGGACATGGCCGCCGAGCTGGAGCGGGACCGCTCCCGGGCGGCGCGCGGGGTGCGGGTCCGCGCCATGTACAGCCGCCGGGTCGGCACCGTGCCCGAGATGACCCAGCACCTGGAGGACCGGGCGGCGCTCGGGGTGGAGCTGCGGCTCTCCCCCGTCGTCCCGATGAACATGGTCCTGGCCGACGAGAACTTCGCCCTGCTGCCGACGGACCCGCACGACCCGGACTCGCCCACGATCCTCGCGCGCGGTCCCGGCCTGGTCCGCTCGTACCTCGCGCTGTACGAGTACTGCTGGCAGGCCGCCTCCCGGTACGGCGAGGAGCCCGGGGAGGCCGGCGGCGACGGGCTTTCGGACCAGCAGCGGGCCGCGCTGCACATGCTCGCCTCCGGCATCAAGGACGAGCAGATCGCCCGCAGCCTCGGCGTGTCGCTGCGGACGGTCAGCCGCCTGCTCTCCGAGGTCATGCAGGAGCTCGGGGCGGCCAGCCGCTTCGAGGCCGGCGTCAAGGCGGCCCGACTGGGGCTGCTCGACGGCGAGGGGCCGGAACCCGTGGCCTAGTACGAGGAGTTCGGATGTCATGGAGGACGCGCGCGGCCCAGGGGGGCCGCGCGGGCCGCAGGAAGCACACGACGGACTCCCGCCGAGCCGGTTGACAGGGTGAGGGCGGGGCGACTCTGAGGATGAGGGGGGTCACTTCGCCATGGTCACCGCGGGCGACGGCATCGGGGGCGCCACGGGCGGCGTACTGCTGGCCGTGTACCAGGAGTTACGTCGCCGGGGCGTCTCGGACTTCGAGGAGGTCCGCAGGGAATTGGGGCTGGCGCCGGAGGAGTACGAGCGATGTCGCCGCGAGCTGCTCTCCCTGGGCCTGATCGTGCCCACGGGGCAGGTGCACGCCACGATCGACGCCGTGCAGGACGGCAGCTGGCGGTCCGAGACGGACACGGTGGCGGCGATCGACCCGGAGATCGCGCTGCTGCGGCTCCTCGAGCGGGAGCGGGAGCGGCTGCGGGAGCACCTGGCCGAGGCGGACGAGGCGTACAGCACGCTCGAGATCCTGGCGGGCTCCTATCTGCGGGCCGAGGCGCTGACCCGGGCGGAGGCGCATGTGGAGGCGCTGACCGACTACCGCAGGATTCAGCA
Source organism: Streptomyces sp. NPDC002825 (assembly GCF_040295385.1). Lineage (NCBI taxonomy): Bacteria > Bacillati > Actinomycetota > Actinomycetes > Kitasatosporales > Streptomycetaceae > Streptomyces > Streptomyces sp. NPDC002825. Next base: position 21,894 of record NZ_JBEOVH010000044.1, on the reverse strand, counting down.
GGCGATCGAGGACATCACCGATGTGATGCAGGAGAGTTCGGCCTCGCTGCACCCGGGGACGCCGGGCCGGCAGAACCCGGAGCTGATGCTCGACCGGGACCGGCGGCAGCTCGCGAACGGGGTGCGGGTGCGCGCCATCTACGGGCGGCAGGAGGCCACGGACCCGCAGATGGAGAAGTTCCTGGGGCAGCGGGCGGAGCTGGGGGTGGAGATCCGGCTCGCGCCGGTGGTGCCGATGAACCTGATCATCGCCGACCAGCAGTTCGCCCTGGTGCCGATCCGGCCGGACGAGCCGGGCGAGGGCGCGATCCTGGCGCGGGGCAGTGCGCTGGTACGGCCGTATCTGAGCCTGTACGAGCACTGCTGGCACACGGCGACCCCGTACGGGAACGAGGCGGTGGCGGAGGCGGGCGGCGACGGGCTCTCGGAGCAGCAGCGGGCCGCGCTGCACATGCTGGCCTCGGGGATGAAGGACGAGCGGATCGCGCGGACGCTCGGCGTGTCGCTGCGGACGGTCAGCCGGATGATCTCGGAGCTGATGCAGGAACTGGGGGCGACGAGCCGTTTCGAGGCGGGGGCGCGGGCGGTGCGGCTCGGCTGGCTGGACTGAAGTCTTTTCGGGGTGTTCCGAAAACGCGCGGGACCCCGCGATCGTGGCAGCGATGGCGGGGCCCGGCGGAGAAGTGCTTCCGGAATTCCTGGGGGAATTACCCGGTGATCCTGATCAGTTGGTGGGGGTCGGGCTCGGCGGCGCGACCGGCCAGCCGTTGTCCTCCGCGACGCCGGCGACGGTCTGGGGGGTGACCGGGGCGCTGTCGGGGGAGACGGCGAAGGCGGCGCCGGCCGCGACCGCCGTACAGGCCACCATCGCGACCAGGAGCTGGCGGACCGCCTTGCGGATGCCGGTGTTCTGCTGAACGGACATGATTCCTCCAGGACTTGGAATATCAATTCCGTCTTCCGGGGGCCCGTGCCGCCGGGCGTTCCCTGAAGACATCTCCATTCTGTCCCGGCGCCCTAAGCGAATCCAGGGATTGTCTCTGCGTGGACCCGCCATGGCGTGGATGCGTCAATGCGCCGTCAGAACAACGGAATTGAGGCATCCGTAGCTCGCCATACCTTTGGTCGAACCAAAAGAGATGCTAGACTTGTGCTACGGCCTTCTCGTTCCTCCAGGAGAGAGAGGCCGCCGGGGCAGGGGCGTGCCGCCGCCCCTGCCCCACCCCCCGCTCAAGCGCACCCCGGTACACCTCGATGGTCCGGCCGGCCGACGCCCGCCAGCTCATCCCGCGCGCATGACGCACCGCCGCCGCGCCCATCGTCTCCACCGCGTCCGGATGCGCCGCGAGCCACCGAAGCCGGCGCGCGTACTCCACCGGGTCGTGCCCCCGCACCAGCATCCCCGTCACCCCGTCCCACACCGCCGTCGGCAAACCGCCCACCGCCGCCGCGAGCACCGGCGTCCCGCACGCCTGCGCCTCGAGGGCCACCAGACCGAAGGACTCGCTGCGCGACGGCACCACCAGCACGTCCGCCGCCCGGTACCAGTCCGCGAGCCGCTCCTGCGGTACGGGAGGACAGGGCCGCAGGACGTCGGTGACCCCCAGCTCCTCCGCGAGCCGCCAGGCCGAGCCCCGCTCCGTCGCACCCGAGTGACCGCCCACCACCGGCACCAGAAGCCGGCGGCGCAGCTCCGGCGCCTCCCGCAGCAGCTCCGCCACCGCCCGTACGAGCACGTCCGGGCCCTTCATGGGCTGGATGCGGCCGGCGTAGAGGGGCACGAACGCCTCCGCCGGAAGCCCGAGCCGGGCCCGAGCCGCCGCCCGCCCGTCCCCCGGGTGGAAGGTCCGCAGATCGACCCCGGGCCGTACGACCTCGGTCCGCGCCCCCTCCGCCCCGTACAGCTCACGCAGCGCCTCCGCCTCGTCCGCCGTGTTCGCGATCAGCCGGTCCGCGCTGCCCACCACCTGGTGCTCGCCCCTGACCCGCAGCTCCGGCTCCGGCGTGTCGCCCTCCGCGAGCGAGGCGTTCTTCACCCGGGCCAGGGTGTGCGCCGTGTGGACGAGCGGTATCCGCCAGCCCACCGAGGCGATCCGGCCCGCCTGCCCGGAGAGCCAGTAGTGCGAGTGGACCAGGTCGTAGCGCCGCTCCTCCTTCAGCAGGGCCAGCGAGAACGGCACCACCAGATCGGGCATGGCCTCCTTGGGCAGCGCCCGGCGCGGCCCCGCGTGCAGATGACGGACCCGCACGCCCGGGGCGAGCTCGACGAGCGGGGGCGCGCCCTCGCCACGGCAGCGGGTGAACAGGTCCACCTCCGCGCCCTGTTCGGCGAGGGCCCGGGAGAGCTCGACCATGTAGACGTTCATGCCGCCGGCGTCCCCCGTCCCGGGCTGGTGGAGCGGGGAGGTGTGGACGCTGAGCATGGCGACGCGCAGGGACACGTGGGGCTCCTGTGTGGGGAGGTGGGGGCCGCGTGTCCCTGCGCGTCGCTCGCGCGCACGGTCACGCGACGGGGAGGGGACGAGTTCCTTCGTACGGGAGTACTGGAGTACTTAGTTGCTTAGTAGTTACAGGGTTCAGAAGCCGAACACCGGGCCCGACGGCGGCGCCAGCCTGGTCCCCGGCAGCGGTCCCGTCAGGGCCTGCCAGTCGACCGGACGCCCCGACTCCACCCGCAGCGCCGAGGCCAGCCGGTCCGCGCCCTCCGGCATCACCGGCCGCGCCCACGCCGACAGCGCCGACGCCACCGCCAACTGGGCCGCGAGTGCGGGCAGATGACGGCAGGAGGTGCTGGGCCGGCACCGCTCGTGGGCGTTGACGTGACCGAAGTCGGCCACCGAGCGGACCATCTCGTCGAGGACCGCGACCGCCCGCCGCGGATCGAACGCGTCGGGGCCGTACGCCTCGCGCAGGTCGTCCACTCCCCGGTGCAGCCGCCGCTCCAGGATCTCCCAGCCGGTGCCGCCGGGCAGCGCCTGCGGGGCGAGGCCGCCGCACTCCTCCCGTACGGCCGAGAAGAGCCGGGACAGCCAGCTGTTCCAGTTCTCGTCCAGCTCGCGCCGGGCGGCCGCGAGCCGCTCCCGCTGGAAGACCGTGCGGCGGCCCAGCGGGCGGGCCTGCAGGACGTGACGGCGCAGGGTGTCGGAGCCGTACTCGGTGAGCAGGTCGAGCGCCCACACGTTGCCCTCCTGGACGCCCTCCTCGATGACGTACGACTCGTTGACGTTGAAGTCCTGCGGCAGCTTGATGTCCTGCGCGAGCAGCAGCACCGGCAGCAGCACGGCATGGCAGAACGCGTGCCCGAAGCCGCAGAAGTGGATCGCGCGGCGCGGCAGCGGGCCCTTCACGTCGTAGCCGAAGAGGTGCATCGCGGCGGCCTCGAAGCAGCCGTCGATGCGGTGCTCGGGGAAGCCCTCGACGGGCACGTCGAGACCCCACTCGGCGGGGTGGCCGACCGCGATGTCCGGCAGCCCGTCCTCGACGAGCGACTCGCACAGGGCGGCGAGCCGCGGCGGCAGTCCCGCGGTGGCCCAGTAGTCGGCGAGCGTCTCCCGGAACGGCTCCAGGGGCACGTACAGGCGGCGGCAGCGGCGGGCGACCGCCGGGGTGTCGCACAGCGCGCAGCGCGCCGAGATCAGGTCCCCGCCGTCGTTGGGCCGGGCGCACTCGTGGCACATCCCGCCGTCGCTGGCCGCACCGCAGTGCGGGCAGGTGCCGGTGGCGTGCGCCCCGTGCAGCCAGCGGCCGCACGGCTCGCAGTACGGCAGCAGCCGCGTCCGGGGCGCGATGACGCCCTGCGCGTACAGCTTCGCGAAGAGGTCCTGCACCCAGCGGCCGTAGCCCTTGTCGCGCCGCGGCCGCACGATGTGGTCGAACTCCACGCCCGACCGCAGCCAGTCGGCGGTGATCGCCGCCCGGTACCCCTCCGCGACCTCCTCGGGCTTGCGGTGGTGGCGCAGCGCCCGGACCTCGACGGAGCTGGCGTGGTCGGCGGTGCCGGTGGTGAACCGGACGGCCTCGCCGTCGGCGCGCAGATAGCGGGTGAGGACGTCGGCGGCGACGTACGGACCGGCGAGGTGGCCGATGTGGAGTTCGCCGTGGGTGGCGGGAGGGGTCGCGGTGATCCAGACGGGGGTGCTCATGGGACCTCCTTGACGTTTTACGACTGTCAGCGGGGCTCGAAGTGGAAGGACCGGATGAAGCAGTCGCGGGGCTGCTCGACGGCGTAGACGATGCACTCGAAAAGGGCCTGGGTGGTGAGTTTCTCGTCGGGTGCTATTCCGTCGGGATTCGATCCGTCCCATTCCGCGAAGCGCGGGTCCGAGGTCGAGAAGTCGGGCGGGAAGAGGGAGAAGACGCGGACCCCGGAGGGCCGCAGCCGGCGCGACAGGATGTCGGCGAAACCGGCCTGGGCGCTCTTCGCCGCCCAGAAGGCCTCGTGGGCGGCGCCGGCGGTCGCGGCGGAGGCGCCCTCGGCGTCGCGGACGGCGACCATGTTCACGATGTCGGGCCGCAGCGAGCCGCGCAGCAGCGGCAGGAAGTGCTTCACCATGAGGACCGTGCCGCCGGCCGTCGACTCGATCGTCTCCACGATCTCGGCGTCGCTGGCCGCCTCCAGGTCCATGCCGTCGAGCCAGCGTGCGCCGTTGTTGACCAACAGGTCGACGCGGTCGGTGCGTTCGCCGACACGGGCCGCGAACTCGCGGATCTCGGCCGGCCGGCTCAGGTCGCAGCCGAAGGCGTGGATACGGTCACGGGCCGAGCCCATCACCTCGGTGCGGGTCCGCTCGGCGGCCTCGACCGTCCGCGCCGACACATAGACCTCGGCGCCGAGATGCGCGAATCCGACGGCGAGGGCGCGGCCGAAATAGCGGGACGCCCCGGTCACGACGACACGCAGATTCTCGAATTTCATGTGTGTCTGCTCTCCCCACGTCCCACGTCCCACGGATACCGATGGTCGATCCATTTCAGCGTGGCAGAGGAATGGGGGCGAAGGCCTGGTCAGAGGGGTGCGCATTCACGCCGTTGCGTGGATACGCCACGGCAGCGCGAGGCTTTCGAGCACCTCGGCGCGCTTGTGGTGGACCCGGACCCGGTCGGGTGCGGTGGAGACCGTGACGGTGCCGGAGGGGGTACGGACGGGCGCCTCCACGGCGGGCACCACGGTCCCGTCGATCGCCCCGGCGGCGGCGAGCGCGGCGGCACCGGTGAGCGCGAGCCGCGGATGCCAGCCGCCGACGGTGAGGGCCCGTACGGAGAGCCCGGCGGGGGTACGGGAGATGGCGGCGATCTTCGGGAGGGCGGAGGTCGGAGGGTGGCCGAGGAGACGGGCGGCCTCGGCGCGCAGGGCGAGGAGTTGCCGCTCCATGGCGGTCGGGTGGAGGTGGCGGGCGTCGACGAAGACGTAGGGGTTGCCGTAGCGGACGAGGGAGACGGGGACGCCGCCTTGGAGAACGTCGACGGGGCGGCCGGTGGGGAGGACGCCGGGGGCGGTGGGGGCGGTGAGAAAGCTCAGCGTGTAGGCGCCACGGTCCGGCTCGCACAGGACGGTGTCACCGGTGGTGACGGACCGGACGGTGACGGGCCCGGAACGCCCGTCGGCGACGACACAGGCGAGGAGGGAGTGCCCGCACCCGGCCCGGAAGTCGAAGGAACCGTCGGGGAGGGCTTGGACGAAGCGGTAGTGGAGGGCGAGGGGGTCGAACAGGGCGAACTTGTTGAGGCGGGGGTAGGGGGTGGCGGCGAGGGTGTCCCGAAGCCGCCGGAGCTCGCACCCCAGGCCGAGTGCGCCGGGCGGCAGCTGGTCGACGCGCACGACGAGGGTGGGCCCTGGCGCGTCGAGGGCGCGGACGACGGTGGCCTCCGTTGCGGGCGCGCTTCGGGCCGTTGCGGCGCGGAACGCGGAGACGCCGCGGAGGGCGCCGTCCCGTGTGCCCACCCGTCCCGCCCTGCGGGACGATTGCCCACACGGGCGCGGGGTGCGGGCCCCAGACGGCGCGGCACCCGTCGGAGCCGGTGCGGGTTCGGGGCGGGAAGGTTCCGGGTTGTCAGGCCGCACAGCCCACCGGGATTCTCATGCCCTGGACGACCTCCGTCCACAGTTCGTGGACCGCCAGGGCCCAGAGCGCCTGGGCGTCGTGCTGGTTCGGGTGCGCCAGGTGCCGGGACAGGAGCTTCGCCGCCCGGTCCGCGCGGATCTTGCCGCCCAGGACCAGCCGCGCAGGGGACAGCAGTTCGCGGACCAGGTCGAGCAGCGGCCCGCCGGGCGCCAGCATGGCCGCCACCGGGAGGGTGAAGGGCTGCTTGGGGCGGCGGAGGACCGAGGACGGCAGCAGCTCCGCGCCCGCCGAGTACAGCGCCCGCTTCCCCGTCCGCTCCCCCACCGGCAGGGACCTGGCGTGTGCCACCACCGACGGCTGGCAGAACGGCAGCCGCGCCTCGACGGCCCAGGCCATGGACAGGTGGTCAAGGCGCCGCAGGTGGTACGCGGGGAGCCGCCAGCGCGTCTCGAAGGCGGTCATCGCGGTGAGCCGGTCCGCGCCCACGGCCTCCGCCGAGCGCAGCTCCTGCTCGATGCGGTCGGCGGCGGAGCCCGTATCGGCGATGTGGGCGCGGTAGTTGGAGGTGTAGAGGTGGTCGCGGAGCAGCCGCGGGGCCGCCGACAGCGCGTCGGCGTAGGCGCCCGCCCAGTCCGCCCCGGCCGGCGCGGTCAGCGCGGCCCGCATCCGGTCGTACCCGCCGAAGAGTTCGTCGGCGCCGTCCCCGGCGAGGGCCACGGTGAAGCCGTTCTCGCGGACGGCGCGGAAGAGGGCGTACGTGGAGAGGGTGATGGGGTCGGCGTTGGGCTGGCCGAGGTGGCGGACGGTCCGGGTGAGGAGCGAGCCGATCTCGTCGGGGTCGACGGCGACCTCGTGGTGGACGGTGCGGGCGCGGCGGGCGACGGCGCGGGCGTAGGCGGCTTCGGAGCCGGGCCACCGGCCGCGGTAGGTGAGGTGGAAGGTGTGCAGCGGCGGCGCGTCCGTCTCGCGGGCGTGCTCGGCGGCGAGGGCGGTGACGAGTCCGGAGTCGAGGCCGCCGGAGGTGACGGCGCAGACGGGCACCTCGGCCCGGGCGAGCCGGCGCACCTCGCGGCGGAGGACGTCCTGGGTGTCGCCGACGGGCGTCGCGCGGTGGGGGCCGCGGCGGCGGACGACGGGGGCGGCGCCGGGCCGTATGAGGGCGGTGGCGCCGGGCGGCAGGACGTCGACCCCGTCGAGCGCGGTGTGCGTCGAGAAGGAGGTGCGGGTGGCGAGGAGGGTGTCGAGGGCGTCCTCGCGCGGGGAGATCCGTACGCCTTCGAAGGCGAGGAGCGCGGGGATCTCGGAGGCGAAGCGGGTGGAGCCGTCGTGCGGGTCGTGGTGCAGGTGGAGCGGTTTCATGCCCATGTCGTCGACGGCGAGGACGAGTCGGGTGGAGCCGGGCCGCAGGTCGAGGAGCGCGACGGCGAACATGCCGTCGAGGTGCTCGGCGAAGGCGGGGCCGTACTCGGCGTAGAGGGCGGGGAGGACGGTGCCGTCGCAGCGGTCGGGGAAGCGGTGGCCGCGGGCGGCGAGGGTGCGGCGGAGCTCGGCGTGGTTGTAGATCTCGCCGTTGAGGACGGCGAGGATGCCGGGCAGGTGGGGCAGCCGGTAGGGCTGCTGTCCGCCGCAGGGGTCGGTGACGGCGAGCCGGTCGCAGCCGAGCGACCAGCCGGGCCCGCTGAGCACCTGGTGCTCGTCGGGGCCGCCGTGGCGCTGGCGGGCGGAGACCGCCGCGAGCTGGGCCGGCTCGGGGCGGTCCGCCCCGGCGGCGAAGGAGCCGAGGATCCTGCACATACCGGTCACCCTCCAAGCACGTCACCCGGATTACCCAATGATTTGAATCTACCAAGTTTTTGAATGGCGCGTAAGTGCCATGTCCTGTTCACGCCACGAGTTGGCCTTGCGACGCCCTCGCCACCCCAACAGGCTGGCCCCATGGAGGACTTCAACCGGACGGCCCCCGAGTCCCTGCTGGTCGTGGCCGCACACCCGGACGACATCGAGTTCTGCGTCAGCGGCACCGTCATGCAGTGGATCGAGCGCGGCACCCGCGTCACGTACTGCATCGTCACGGACGGCGGCGCGGGCGGTTACGACGAAGCGCTCCCCCGCCAGGCCATGGCGGACCTGCGCCGAGCCGAACAGGTCCACTCCGCCAAGCTCAGCGGCGTCGCCGACGTGCGCTTCCTCGGCTACCCCGACAGCTTCGTGGAGCCCTCCGTGGAGCTCCGCCGCGACCTGTGCCGGGTCATCCGCGAAGTACGGCCGCAGCGTGCCATCATCCCGTCCCCCGAGATCAACTGGGCCCGCGTCGCCGACCTCCATCCCGACCACCGCGCCGTCGGCGACGCCTGTCTGCGCGCCGTCTACCCCGAGGCCCGCAACCCCTTCGCCCACCCCGGACTCCTCAAGGACGAGGGCCTGGAGCCGTGGATCGTCCACGAGCTGTGGCTGATGACCGGGCCGACCCCCAACCAGTACGTCGACGTCACGTCCGTCTTCGACCGCAAGGTCGAGGCCCTGCGCATCCACACCTCCCAGACCGCCCACTTCGACGACCTGGCGGGCCTCCTGCGCACCTGGCTCGGCGAACACGCGACGGCCGGCGGCCTGCCCCCCGGCCGCATGGCGGAGGCCTTCCAGATCGTCCACATCGACTGAGCCTTGCCGCCCCTGGGGACGCGTGCGAGCGGCACCCTCGGCGCCTCCCTGGCCGGCGGTCTTCGTCCGCTCCTCGACGACCTCGTCCTCGCCTCCCGCGCCCTCGCCGACCACCTGACCGGCCCGCTCTCCGATGCGATCAAGGCGGCCGCCGAGGAGCAGAAGCGGCAGGACGACGAACTCAAGCAGCGCTTCGGCTGGTGGACCTGAGGAGCGCGAACGCGTGAGGCACGGGTGCCCCTCACCCCTGGGGGTGGTGCGGCGCCGTCCAGTAGGCGCAGTCCGGCCCGCCGTGGACCGTTCGTCCGTCGCCGTCGCAGAAAGCTGTGGCCCCGCAGCTTCCGACGGACGGAGAGGTCTCGCATGCCCCTGCAACCCCCCTGGCGCCGGGCCCGGCGCGCCGGCGCGGCCGGCGTCGCGGCCCTGGCGCTGGTCCTGGGCCTGCCCGCCGCGGCGACGGCCGCGCCCGGCGATCTGGACGCCACCTTCGACGGCGACGGCAGGGTCGTCACGGACCTGGGCGGATACGCGGGCGCCGACGGCATGGTCGTGCTGCCCGACGGCAAGATCGTCACGATGGGCGACGGCTACGGCCCCGACACCTCCGGCGACTTCACGCTGACGCGGTACAACCCGAACGGCACGCTGGACACGACCTTCGGCGGCGACGGGATCGTCACCACCGACTTCGGCGCCAACGAAGAGGGCCGGGGCGTGGCCCTTCAGCCCGACGGCAGGATCGTGGCGGTCGGCGCGTCCACCGACATCGCCGCCAACAGCTCCTTCGCGGCCGCCCGCTACAACGGCGACGGCAGCCTGGACACCACCTTCGGCGAGGGCGGCCGGGTGCTCACGGACGTCGACGTCGACCAGATCGAGATCGCTGAGGCGGTGGCCGTCCAGTCCGACGGCAGGATCGTCGCCGGTGGATCGAGCGGGGGCGTGTGGTCGCTGGTGCGCTGGACCGCCTCCGGCGTCCCCGACCCGGCCTTCGACGGCGACGGCATCGTCACCGGAACGTTCGGTGCCGGCTGCTGTGCCTGGGTTCGCGATCTGGTGATCCAGCCCGACGACAAGATCCTCGCCGCCGGGGTGGGGGACGGCGTCGCTCTGGCCCGCTACAACCCCGACGGCACCCTGGACGCGACCTTCGACGGCGACGGCCGGGTGACCACCGGCACCGGATCCGCGGAGGGCGTGGCGTTGCAGGCCGACGGCAGGATCGTCACCGCCGGCAAGAGCGGGAACACCTTCCTGGTGCGGCGGTTCACCGCCGCCGGTGCTCCGGACACGAGCTTCGACGGCGACGGCGTCGTCACCACCTCCTTCGGGCCGGAGGACGGCGGTGCGGCGGACGTGGCGCTGCAGTCCGACGGCCGCATCGTCGCCGCCGGCACCTACGCCGGCGACTTCGCGCTGACGCGGTACAACACGGGAGGCGGTCTGGACCCGGACTTCGGCGGCGACGGCCGGGTGACCACCGACTTCGGCGGCCCCGAGGACCAGGCCGCGCAGGTGGCGGTGCAGCCCGACGGCAAGATCGTCGCGGCGGGGCTCGCCGGTGAGGACGTCAGCTCCACCGAGGACCGGGCCCTGGCCCGCTACCTGGGCGGTGGCGGCGTCGAGCCGCCGGCGAACGTGGACGTGGCGGTGACGAAGAACGGGCCCGCCACGGTCAGCATCGGCGACACCGCCACGTACACCGTCGGCGTGGCGAACAACAGCACCACGACCGCGGCGACGAACGTCCAGCTGACCGACACCCTGACGGGGACGGCGACCATCCTGTCGGCGACCACCGACCGGGGCACCTGCACCGTCACCACCGGCCGGGTCACCTGCGCGATCGGCACGCTCAACCCCGCCGGCACCTCGGGCTCCACCGCCACGGTGACGATCGTCGCCGAGCCCTCGCGGACCGGCACGCTCACCGACACCGCGACGGTCACCACGACACCGGCCGACACCGCGACGGGCAACAACACGGCCACCCGCACCACCACCGTGAACAACAACCGCGGCTGCACGATCATCGGGACCAGCGGCAGCGACACCCTCAACGGCAGCTACAACAACGACGTGATCTGCGCCCTCAGCGGCAACGACACGATCAACGCGAGCTTCGGGAACGACACCGTCCACGCCGGGCCGGGCAACGACCGGGCCGACGGCAGCTACGGCAACGACACGCTCCTCGGCGGGCCGGGCAGCGACACGCTCCTCGGCAACTACGGCAGCGACAGCCTCAACACCGTCGACGGCGTCGCGGGCAACGACACCGCGAACGGCGGCTACAACACCGACACCTGCACGACGGACTCGGGCGACATCCGCGTCAGCTGCCCGTGACCCCTCACGGCAAGGGGCCCGGAGTCGCGAAGACTCCGGGCCCCTCTTCCGTACGGGGCGTCAGCGGGCGCCGAGGGCCTCGCCCTGGCGCCCCGACCGGGACCAGAAGCCCCCGCTGCCCCCGGGGCGGGGCTCCATGGACCAGGCCCCGTCCGCCTCGACGACGAGGAGACGCGGGCCCCGGTCCGGCCGGAGGCGGGTTCAGCAGGCCCCGAGGTCCTGCCACACCCCCCACTCGCCCGTGGTGCCCGGCTCCTCGCCGGTCGTCCACCACTTGGCCTTCCAGGTGTGGCCCTTGTGGGAGACCTGCTGGCCGCCCGTGTAGACGGCGGAGGAGACCCACGGCGTCGCCGTGCACCGGGTGGCGCCGCCGGTGACGGTCAGGGCGAACACCGCCGCGTGACCGGCCGAGGCGCTCGCCCCGTTCACCACGATCTGGTACGTCCCGGAGACCGTGGCCGCCGTCGTGTTCAGGGTGAGGGTCGACGAGCCGCCGGCCGTCACCGAGGCGGGGCTGAGGGTGGCGGTGACACCGGCGGGCAGGCCGCTGACCGTGAGGTTCACCGTCTGCGCCGTACCCGCGGTGACGGCCGTCTTCACCGTCGTCGTGGTGGACGCCCCGGCGGTGACGGTGGCGGCGGCCGGGGTGGTGGTCACCGCGAAGTCGTCGGCCGGGGTCGTCGTCCCGCTGGTGAAGGGGGCGAAGACGTGCGAGAAGTCCCAGGTGTTCTGCTGGATGCCGGAGCAGCCGTCGGCGGCCGCGCCGCCGGGGCAGCTGCCGTTGTCGCGCTGGAGCGCCCAGAACGACAGGGTGTTGATGCCCTTGGAGACGGCCCAGTCGTAGACGGTACGGGCATCGGCGAGGGTGAAGGTCTCGGCCGGGCCGAAGTCGTCGACGCCGATCATCTCGATGATGCCGACCATGCCCCACAGCTGGGCGGGCGTCTTGGCGGGGTAGAGCGCGGCGAGCTGGTCGTAGAGGCCCTGGGCGGCGGTCTTGGTGTCCGCGGCCATGTCGTGCGCGGCGTTGTCGTAGTAGTCGAAGGTCATCAGGTTGACGACGTCGACGCGGGCGCCGTTGGCGACGGCGTTCCTGAGCACGGCGAGACCGCCGGCGGCGAGGCCGTGGGTGGTCGTCGGCAGGGTGTACGAGATCTGGACCTGGCGGCCGTTGGCGGCGGCCCAGTCCTGGACGCGCTTGATGGCCTTGTTGCGGCGGTCGATGCCCGCGGTGTTGTCGAGGGAGTCGACCTCGATGTCCATGTCGAGCCGGGTGACGTCGTAGGTCGTGATGACCTTCTCGTACACGGCGGCGATCTGGTCGACGTCGGTGCAGCTGTCGGCGATCTCGGTGCCGGTCGTGTCGGCCGTGTAGCCGCCGAACGAGGGGATGACGTCGCCGCCGCGGGAGCGCATGGTCGCGATGTCGGCGCCGAAGGAGGACTGGGCGACCGGCAGGCCGGTGTCGCCGTTCCAGTACGCGGTGCAGGAGCCCTTCGTGGCGGTCTGGAGGAACGCCATCGTGAGGTGCTTGGCGCCGGACTGGGCGCTGAGGGCGGCGGGGCTCTCGCCGGTCCAGGACTCGAAGTAGGGGGCGAAGACCCTGGCCGGGAGCGGGGTCGCGGCCTGGGCGGGGGCGGTGGCGGTGGTGGCGAGGCCGAGGGCGGCCACGGCGGTCACGGCGGCGGTGAGGGCCGAGCGGAGCGAACGTACGCGTCGTCTCATGGCGATCCCATGTCTGTGGGGGGTGCGGGGAGCGGCGTGCGCCAACGCCATTGGGGCGCACGACTGTTGGGATCCGAAGAAACCCCCGCGACCACGACCGCGTCAATGGCCTGGACCAAACTTGGACTAGACCAATTTCATCGTTTGTTGCGTGGTGCATCCAGCGAGTCGCGGCGAGCGCTGGGGCGATGCGCGGACGGCGCCGGATTGGTCCAGCGAGCCAGGCTCCGGCCCCCCGCCCTCGGAAGCGGTTCCTCCGCGGGCCGGCCGGGTAGCTGGCGTACATGTCAAAAGGCTGGCGGTGGTTCCTCGTGGGCGCGTTCGTCGTCTGGACCGTCCTCGCGCTCCAGTGGACGGACCTCGGCTGCGACTACCCGGAGGCCTATCTGGCGGTCCTCCGCTTCGGCACACCGGAGGGCCTGGAGTTCCTCCCGGCCTGCGCGGGCTGACGCGTCCCGCCGCCTAGGATCACCCCATGACCCGACACTCGCGCTCTTCCCTGTCGCTCTGGTCGCGGGACTCGTTCCTGTCCGTCGGCTCGGTCGGATCGACCCTCTCGATCGGCTCGGTCGGCTCCTTCCTCTCCGTCGGCTCGATCGGCTCCGCCGCCTCGATCGCCTCGGTCGGCTCCTGGGCGAGCCTCGGCTCCCTCCTGTCCGCCCGCTCCAGCTGGTCGGTCCTCTCCTGGCGCTCCCACCGCGGGGTCCTGGCGGCGGGGGCGGTCCTGGCGGTGGCGGGAACGGTGGCGCTGACGGCGAGCGGCGCCCGAAAGACCCGCTGACACACGTCCGGCCTCCCCCGCACGAGACGGAGGAGGCCGGACGGCGGCGCGCGAGCGCCTGCTCGGCGACGATCGCGTGCGCCGAGCGATGACGATCCTGCGGGTCACTCGATGACGGTCACGGGCAGCTGGAGATGCTGCCGGCCAGGACCAGCGTGTCACCCGACGACTGGAAGACGACGACGCCGGCGGCGAGACCGAAGGCGGCGACGGCGGTGGCACAGGCCACCGCGAGACGGACCCGGATGTTCATGAATCCCCCTGGGTTCACGGGCAGTTGCTGACGTTGCCGGCCAGGACGACGCTGTCGCCCGAGGACGGGAGGGTCGCGGCGCCGGCGGCGAAGGCAAGGCCCGCCGCCGTGAAGGCGATCGCGATGGCCGCGGCGATCCGCTGCGGGATGCGCATGGTGGTACTCCCCCTTCAAATGTCGGCCTCCTGCCGACAGTTGAAGGTGATCATCGCATGTTTTCAGCCATCCCGTTCAGAGGGTTTCGGGCACCCCCGGCCGCAGCCGCCGCAGCCGTCCCGCCAGGTCCGGAGCCGCGAAGGCCTCCGTGATGCGGGCCGGGTCCTCCGCGAGGTGGGTCCAGGAGTCGAAGTGCAGCGGTATCACCGTTCGGGCGCCGAGGGTGCGGGCCAGTTCCGCGCCTTCGCTCGCGCTCATCGAGAACGCCCGGTCGCCGGTGGACGGGAAGTGCGCGTCGCCGAGGTGGAGGAAGGCCGTGTCGACGCGGAAGCGCTCGCCGATCTCCGCCAGGGCGCCGTGCCGGACGGTGTCCCCGGAGACGTACAGCGTGCCGCCCTCGTACGCGACGACGAAGCCGATGACGGGGCCCGTGACCTGCTCCGTGCCCTCGGGGCCGTGCCGCGCGGGGGTGGCCGTGACCGTGACGCTCGTGGCCCCGACGGTGACCGTCCGGCTCTCCCAGGGGGCGAGGCCCTCCGCTCGCCCGCCGAGGCGTTCGGCGCCCTCGGCGGTGGTGAGGACGAGCCCGGCCCCGGTGAGCAGCTCGCGGCCGGCGACGTCCAGGTTGTCGGCGTGCTGGTCGTGCGAGAGCAACACCAGGTCGACGGGCGGGAGTTCGGCGGCCGCGAGTGCGGGCCCGGTGGTGCGGTGGAGCGGGCGGGCGCCCGGATAGTCGGCGGGGGCCGGGTCGAGGGCGGGGTCGGTGAGGAGGGTGAGGTCACCGATGCGGAGGAGGACGGTCGCGGTGCCGAGGTAGGTGGCGGTGACGGTCTCCGCGCGGGCGCTCATGCGGCCACCTGCGCCTTCGAGGCCTCGATCTTGACCTGGAGCGAGGTCAGAAGGCCCCGGAGGAGCTCGATCGTGGCCTCGTCCGTGAGGTTGCCGTCCGCGTCGAAGCGCTCGTGCGAGCGGAAGACGTGCACCTCGGGCTTCACGACGACGTCGCTGTCCGTCCAGACGAAGACCTGACGGAGGGCGAGCTGCGCCCGGACCGTGCCGAAGTTCGTGGGCGCGGCGCCGAGGATCGCGATGGGCTTGCGGTGCAGCGGGAGGCCCTCGGTCTTGGTCCAGTCGGTGGAGAGCCAGTCGAGCGCGTTCTTGAGGACGCCGGGGATGGAGTAGTTGAACTCCGGCGTGGCGATGAGCAGCCCGTCCGCCTCCGCGACCCGTCGGCGCAGCTCGGCGACGACGGCCGGGCGCCGTTCGGGGGTGTCGAGGTCCAGGTCGTAGGGCGGGATCTCGCGCAGGTCCTCGTAGATCTCGATCTCCCGGACGCCGGGGTTGAACTTCTGCGCGGCGTGCAGCAGTTGCGTGTTGTGCGAGCCGGCGCGGAGTGAGCCGGAGATGGCGAGGATCGTGGACGCGGTCATGGGAACCCCCCGTTCGTCGGGTGAGCCGGCGGGTGCCGGACTCGACGACCACGAAGCTAAACCGATCGGTTCAGTCTGTCAACCAAACAGTTCAGTCTTGACAGTGAACTGAATGGTGTAGTTCATTCGGGACATGGCCACCGACGCACGCACGACAGAGCGGGCCGTCGCCCGCACCGCCCACCCCTTCCACACCTACGAGGGCGCCGGATTCCCCGTACGCCGCCCGTTCCCCACCGCGGAACTCCCGTTCGTCGACCCTTTCCTGATGATCGATCAGGTCGGCCCGGCCGAGCTCGCGCCCGGCGAGGCGAAGGGCGCTCCCCCGCACCCGCACCGGGGCTTCGAGACGATCCAGTACGTCCTCGACGGCGACATCGCGAACGCCGACTCCCGCGGCCACCGCGCCGTCGTCCGCGCGGGCGGCGTCCAGTGGCTCACCGCCGGGTCCGGGATCGTCCACGAGGCCCTGCCCACAACGGAGTTCCTCGCCTCGGGCGGCCGGCAGCACATGCTGCAGATCTGGCTGAACCTCCCCGCCCACCTCAAGGGCGTCCCGCCCCGCAGCCAGAACGCGGAGGCCGCCGACCTGCCCGTGGCCGTCACCCCGGAGGGCGCCGAACTGACCGTCCTCGCCGGCGCCAGCCACGGCGTGACCGGCCCCTTCGAGACCCGTACGCCGGTACTCGTCGCCCACGGGCGGCTCGCCCCGGGGAGCAGCGCCGCGTTCGTCGCCCCGGCGGGGCACAACGCGATGGTGTACGTGATGCGGGGCGAGGCCACGGTCGCGGGCGAGCACCTCCCGGACGGCCACCTCGCGGTCCTCGACCACGACGGCGACCGCTTCACGGTCGAGGCCCGGGAGTCCGCGGCCGAGGTCCTCGTCCTGACGGGCGAGCCGATCGGTGAACCGGTGGCCCGCAGCGGCCCGTTCGTGATGAACACGGCCGAGGAACTCCGTCAGGCGGAGCGTGACTTCAGGCAGGGCCTGATGGGCCGGATGCCGGTATGACGGCCCTGTCGGAACCGTTGACGGAACGGCAGGCCCCCGCCCGTACCGGCCTCCTCCTCGCCGCGCTCGCCGCCCCCGCCTCCATGGGCGTCTCCGGCCCCAGCCTCGCCCTCCCCGAGGCCGCCCGCGCCCTCGCCGTCACCCCCGCGTCGGCCGCCTGGCTGATGACGGCGTTCGGGCTCGGCATGGCGGCCGGCACCCCGCTCCTCTCGGCCACCGCCGGGCGGCGGCGCGGCTCCCGCGGGGTCGTCGAGGCCGCCGCCGTCCTCGTCGCCCTCGGCGCCCTCCTCGTGCTCCTCGCCCCGAACCTGCCCCTGGCGATCGCGGGCCGCGCCCTGGAGGCGGCGGGCGCGGCGGGCCTGAACGTCGCCGCCTTCCAACTCGCCGGCCGGGACCGCTCGGGCCGGCTCCCGGGACTGGTCGCGATCGGCAGCGCGGCCGGCGGCACCGTCGGCCTGTTCGCGGGAGCGGCGGTCGCGGGCGCGGTCGGCTGGCGCGGAGCCCTGATCCTCCCCCTCCTGAGCCTGCTCTCCCTGCGCCCGGTGCTCCGCCTGGCGACCGGGGAGCAGCCGGGGGCCGACGACTCCACCCGTACGACCACGCGCCTCCCCCTTGGGGATACGACCTCACTCCTCCCCCTGGACATCCTCCGCGACCGCCGCTTCCTCGCCGCCGCCGCGCTGATGCTCGCGGTCTCCACCGTCAACTTCGCCCTGCTGTACGCGGCTCCGCGCCGTGTCGCCGCCCTCACCGGCTGGGGCGCGGTGGAGACGGGGGCGTTCGCGTCCGTCGCCGCGCTCGCGGGGGCGCTGCTGTCGTGGCAGCTGGTGCGCGCGGCCCCGGCGCTGGGCCCTGCCCGGCTCAAGGCGGTCCTCGCGCTGGGCTCGGCGCTGGCCCTGGTCCTCGCCGTGGCCGCGCCCTGGTCGGTGGCCGTCCTGCTCGGCTCGGGGACGAGCGCGCTCGTCACGGCCGGCGGCCAGGGCCTGCTCACGGGCCAGGCGACGGCGGGCCTCGCGACGGCCCGGCACGGCCTGGCGATCGGCCTGTTCAACCTGGCGTTCCTGATCGGCGTCGCGGCGGGCCCCGCCCTCGCCGCCTTTGCAGACCAAACCGTTCAGTTCATATAGTGAGGCCCGCCGCCACCGGACGCACCGAACGAAGGACCACCGCCATGGACGCCTCCGACGCGATCGACGAGTACGGCATCCCGATCATCCCGGACCCCGCCGACGCCGCCTCCCGCAAGCGCCAGGCGATCATCGACGCGGCACTCGCGGAGTTCCTCGCGGAGGGGTACTCGGCGGCGTCGATGGACGCCATCACCCGCGGCTCCGGCGTCTCGAAGGCGACGATCTACAAGCACTTCGGCAGCAAGGAACGCCTGTTCCTCGCCGTCATCGGCGGCGTCCTGCCGAAGACGTACGCCGACCTGGAGCCCTCCAACTCCACCATCGCCGACGCCCCCGACCTGCGGGCCGCGCTCGTCCGGCTCACCACCGACTGGGCCCGGATCCTGCTGCGCCCGGACATCATGTCGCTGCGCCGCCTGGTCATCGGCGAGATCGACCGCTTCCCGCAGCTCGGCCAGCTCTGGTACCGGGTCAGCTACGACATGAACAACGGCCCGCTCGTCGAGGCCTTCACCGAACTGAACGCCCGCGGCACCCTCGACGCGCCCGACCCGGCGCTCGCCGTGCAGCAGCTGGTGGCGGCGACGGTGGGAGTGCCGCAGCTCGTCCGTACCTTCTCCCCGGACGCCGAGATCGACGACGCGGAGCTCACGCGGGTGATCAGCTCGGGAGTGGACCTGTTCCTGGCGCGGTACGCGCGCGCCTGACGCCGGCCCCACCGGTTCGACCGGACGGCTCAACCGCCCTGCACGACGAGCCGCACCGCGAGCACGACGATCAGCGTGCTCGACGCCAGCGCCGTGCCGAGCCGCCCCCGGGCACCCGTCAGGGTCCGGCCCAGAAGCGTGCCCCCCAGGGCGAGGAACAGCTGCCAGCTCGCGGAGGCGACGACCGCCGCGAGAACGAAGGCGGAGCGATCCGTGGGGGTCGCGGGGGCGGAAGGACCCGTGGCGAGGATGAGCGCGGCGAAGTAGATCACCGTCATGGGGTTCAGGATCGTGATCCCCAGGAACGTGAGGTACGCGCGACCCGGCGTCAGGGCGCCCCCGTCGTCACGCGAGGCCGGCCCGCCCGTACGGTACGAGGCGACCGCCCCCCATCCGGCCCGTACCGCGAGCACCACGAGCACCACGGCGGACGCCCACCGCAGCGGGGTCATCACCGGAGCGAGGACCGGCACGAGCGCGGAGCCGCCCGCCACCGCGAGCAGCGCGTAGACCCCGTCGGCCGTGGCGACGCCGAGCGCCGCGCCGGAGCCCGTACGCCAACCGGCCCGGGCCGTGACGGCCACCAGGTAGGCGCCGACCGCGCCGACCGGGATCGCGATGCCGTAGCCGGCCAGCAGACCGGCCACCACCGCGGCCGTCACGCGACGGCGGGGATCGCGCCTCCGGGGGAGCCGGGCCGCTGCTGTCGGCGGTAGTCCGCGCCGTCCTTCGTACGGGTGAGGAACCCGCCGGTCACCAGATGACGGCGCAGCGCCGAGAAGTCCTCGTGCACGGCGAGAAGCGCCTCGTTGACCTCGGACTCACGGTAGGTCCGGCCGGCCTCGAAGAGCGTCTCGGCGAGGTGCGCGAGCAGCGCCTCACGACGGGCGGGCTTGCGCGGGATCGCCCTGAGACGCCCGTCGACGGAGAACAGGTCCGCGACGGGGCGGACGGCGGGATGACTGGTCATGCCGGAGAGCGTGGCGCCGCGGACCCCCACCCCGCAAAGCATTTTCAGCGCGTCACGACGTTCACCACGTGCTGCACCCTCGGAATGAACTCCCGGGTCCCGGTCTGCTCGAAGAACGGCCGGGCCTTCTCCACGAAGGCGAGGAAGTCCTCCTCGGACTCGAAGAAGTCCGTGGTCCGCCACCCACCACTCCCGTCGGGCCCGGACGCGTGCGCGATGAACCCGGCCGGCGGGAACCACTCCGCGGCCTGGATCAGCTTCGTGGTCTGCTCGTACTGCTCCTGCGTCCCGCCGGGAATCTCGACGGTGACGACGACGCCCTTGCGCATGGCACTGCTCCTGTCACGTCCGGAAAGGGATCCCGACCAGCAGACCAGCCCCACTTCCACGGCGCACGACGACGGGGCCGTTGGAGCGAGGGCCCCGCACCTGCGGCCACGTCACACGGCGACGAGCCGGATGCGGGCGCCGCACAGCTTGGCTTCCGCCGGCCCCGCCCCCCGGCCGCCCTCCGAGTGTGAAAAGGCGGACTCCGCCGCCGGGTCAAGGGTGGGCGCAGCCCGTCGGCGGAGCCGACTTGCCCTTGACGCGGTGGTGGAGGCCGCCACACTCGGAAAGAGGGCGGCCGCACCAGAAGCCCACGAAGCCGGATCACACCGAGGACCCCATAGACCCGCACCCTCAAACCCGGGTGCCCCCCACCGTTACTCCGACCCCGCCGCCCGTACCGCCGCCTCGGCGTGGAGGCGGGCCGTGGGGAAGACCGGGACCGGGCTGTCCCCGGGGCCGATGAGGAGCTCGATTTCCGTGCAGCCCAGGATGATGCCTTCCGCGCCGCCGGCGACCAGGTCCTTGATGACCGTCTGGTAGGCCGCGCGGGACTCCTCCCGCACCACGCCCAGGCACAGTTCCTCGTAGATCACCCGGTGGACTTCCGCCCGCCCGGCGGCGTCCGGGACGCGCACCGTGAGTCCGCCGGCTTCCAGGCGGCCCCGGTAGAAGTCCTGCTCCATGGTGAACGCCGTGCCCAGCAGGCCGACTCGGTGCAGACCCGATGCCCGTACGGCCTCCGCGGTGGCGTCGGCCAGGTGCAGCAGGGGAACGGACACCGCCGCCTCGACCTGGTCCGCGACCTTGTGCATGGTGTTGGTGCAGATCAGCACCATGTCCGCGCCGGCCGCCTCAAGGGACCGGGCGGCCGCCGCCAGGATCTCGCCCGCCTCCGCCCAGCGGCCCTGGACCTGCAACTGCTCGATCTCCGCGAAGTCCACCGAGTAGAGCACGCACCGCGCCGAGTGGAGTCCACCGAGGCGGTCGCGCGTGAGCTCGTTCAGCAACCGGTAGTACTCCGCCGTCGACTCCCAGCTCATCCCGCCGATCAGCCCGATCGTCTTCATTGCAACACCCCTCATCAGCACGAGGCGTTGAGGATGGCAGGCCGCTGCGCATAAGCCTCGCTCGGAGTCGGTCAGTCCCCGAGACAAGACCTTCCGTCACCCACACGGGTGCTCTTCACCCACCGTGGCCGTTCCGGGGCGTTTCGGGCGCTACGGTCACGCAAAACGGCCCCCGTCGATGGTTCGCAGCCATCGGCGAGGGCCTCAACCACCAGTGGACGGACCTCCACCCGTGATCTACCGGCACTTTAACGCGCCTGCCCGCGGCTTCACCCAGTTCTCGCACGACATCATTCGCCATCCCCGGCTCTCCTCCGACGCCGTTCGGCTCCTGACCTGGCAGCTCTCCCTCCCCCACGACGCCCGCGAGACCCTCTCCCGCACCGCCGAGCGTGCCCGGATCGGGGCAACCGCCTTCGGGCGCGCCAAGCGTCAGCTGAAAGAGGAGGGCTTCGTCCACGAGCGACGGGTGCAGGGCGCCGGCGGCCACTGGTCCACCCAACAGCTCGTGTCCAGCACGCCGTTGACCTCCGACCAGGCCCTCAAGCTCCTCGCCCGCGAACCCGTACCGGCGTCTTCGCAGGTCGCACCGAGTCCCCGCAAACCGGTCGTCGGTCGGCCGACAGCCCCGCCGGCCGACGGTCATCCAGAGAAAGACCCTGTGGGAGACACCTCCCACCTTCCCCCGAGGGCCGATGAGACGGCCGACAGCTCCCCCCGTCTCGAAGACGCCCGCGCGCTCATCGGCGCGCTCCCCCTCCTCTCCCCCGCCCTCCGCCACATCCCGCCCGGCATGCGCGACGAACTCGCCCGCCTCGCCGCCCGCTGGCTCGACGCCGGGCACACGTCCACCGACGTCCACGCGCACATCGTGCGCGGCCTCCCCGGCGACGGGACGCCCGTGCACCGGCCCGGTGGCCTCGTCCGGTACCTCCTCCGTGACGTACCCCGCCGGGAACTGCCGTCCCTGAGCATCCCGTCCCCCCGCACATCCCACGAGACGGTCTCCGCCCGCCTCCGAGGCACCCGCGAGTGCTCCGGCGACCACGCGCAGACCACCCTCTTCCGCCCCGTCGCCGACGAGACCACGTGCCCCGCCTGCGTACCGCAGCACGGCGAAGGCCCGTCGCGGTCGCGACGGGCCTTGCTGGGCGATCACGGTTCCTACTTCGGGTCCCGGTTGAACACCGCCTTGGACCAGAAGTAGCCGAGGGCGGCGAGGGCGAGGCACCAGGCGAGGGCGAGCCAGCCGTTGTGGCCG
>NZ_JBEOVH010000043.1:0-55519 GCF_040295385.1 Streptomyces sp. NPDC002825 | reverse complement strand
GGGGGGGGGCGCCCCGGGGGGGGGGGGGGGGGGCCCCCCCCCCCCCCGCCCCGCGGGGGGGGGGGGGGGGCCCCGGGGGGGGGGGGGGGGGGGGGGCGCCCCCCCCCCCCACGCCGGATCTACAGGTACGGCCGCGTGATCAGCTCGATCGCGTGCCCGGACGGGTCCTTGAAGTAGACCCCGCGCCCGCCGTGTTCCGTGTTGGTCTCGCCCGGGCGCTTCATCTGCGGGTCGGCCCAGTGCTCGATGTCGCCCTCGCAGAGGCGCTGGTACGCCCGGTCGAAGAGCTCGTCGTCGACGAGGAACGCGTAGTGCTGCATCTGGATGTCGACCGGGGGCTCGGCGAACTGGAGCAGAACCCCGTCGGAGAGCTGGATGTTGAGGAAGGGACCCCAGGACGGCGCCTCGGGGAGTTCCAGCAACTCGCGGAAGAAGCGCGCGGATTCGTCGCGGCTCTTGGACGCGATGATGGTGTGGTTGAACGTGACTGCCATGTGGATGACCTCGCTTGTTGATTCGACACGTGGAAGGGGCTCGCAGTGCTGCCGCACCGGGGAGGTCCTCGTGCCGAACCGTCGGGGTGCGTCTCGCGCACCCGCTCGGCGATCAGTCGTCCACCGGATCGCCCGTCTGTGCATGGCGTATCGCCGGTCCGGTGTTCATGGCGGACGACGCTACTTGATCGACCCGGGCCGCGACAAGGCGGGCCGCCCGGTTCCGCACCGGAAATGACCGGAAACGACTGTCCGCGCACCGCGCGTCAGGAACCGGGCGGCGGGCATCGGACCGGATCAGCTCACGAACTCGCGGTCGCCGTAACGCACCTCCGCCCGCTCCCAGTCGGCTCCGAGGGCGGTGGTGAACCTGCGGGCCAGCGGCAGGTCGTCGACCGGGGCGACGAGGACGAGGCGGCCGTCGAGGGTGACGGAGCCGCCGCCGAGCTTGTCGCGGGCCTCGGGGTCCGCGACGAGCGCCTCGCGCAGGCCGTCCACGCGGACGCCGGGCACCTCGATCTCGACCGCGTCGGTCTCCGGCGAGGTGCGCGGCAGGCAGCGGAAGGTGAGCACCGCCTCCTGGTGGTACTGCTTGGCGATGACGCCGGCGATGTGGTGGAGCCCGTCGCGGCCGACCCGCTCGACGTCGAACTCGCGGGACCGCTCGTACGTCGCCTGCTTCAGCTCCTCTGACCAGAAGACGCCGTCCAGCAGCTCCGAGGCGCCCGGTCGGGCCCCGTGGGCACGGATGATCTGCCGCACCTCGTGGCCGAAGCGGGTGAGGCGGGTGTCGAGCCGGGGGTCGTCGGGGTCCGTGATGATCGCGGTGTTGTCGGTCGCGAAGACCTCCGCCGCCGGACAGTCCCGCGCGTCGTGGCTCGCGTACGTGCTGGGCGCGCCCGCGACACCGAGGAGCAGGGCGGCGACGGTCGAGGCGAGGAGGCGGGCGCGTCGCCCGGTGGTGGCGTTCTTCATGGCGTGATCAACGAGGCCGCGTGACGACCGGCACGGCGCGTACGGGTGCTCCCGTCGCGTCGAGGGAGGGACGCCGCTCCCGCGTGCGGGACGCCCGTGTCCCGAGCGCGCGGGCTCGGGACACGGGCGGGTGGGGGTCACCGCGGATCGGGTCAGGCGACGACCTTGAGGGTCTTGGCCTCGCCGTACTTGTCGAGGGTCTTGAACAGGGCCTTGATGTGGTCGGGGCGCAGCTTCACGCAGCCGAGGGACTTGTAGTCGCGGTCGCCGCGCCACTGGGAGGCGCCGTTGACGGTCATGCGGCTGTGGATGAAGAGCTCGTCCCGGTTGGCGCCCTTGCTGCCCCGGCACTTCTTGTCGGCGAGGCGGATCGCGTAGCCCTTGATCGCCTTGCCGTCGTGGGTCCTGGTGCGGAAGGGGATGGCGTACGTGCCGTTCGGCAGCCATCCGCCGGTCCTGCCCTTGCCCACCTGGCAGGGGTTGGTGCTGGTGCCCGAGCCGGCGCGCCACTGTCCGAGCACGCGCTTGCCGAGGTAGGCGGTGAGCTTGGAGTACGTGGGGTTCTTCGGGTTCTTGTCGAAGACGAGGGTCACCTGGCCGCCCGCGGCCCGTGCCCGGGGCGCGGTGGGTGCGGCGTTGGCGGCGGTGCCCGCGGGGGCGGCCAGAGAGAGGGCGAGGACGGTTGAGGCGAGGGCGAGGGCGCGTGTCCTGGAACGAAGCATGATCGTTCTTCTCCTGTCAGACGGTGGGAGCGCCGGGCCTCCGAGCGGCTCGGCGGAATCAGACTCCCGGGGGGCGGGGCCTGGCGGCAGTACCTTCGCCGGGTCGGCTCACCCGGCGTCGTTTCATCCCGGTCCCGTGACCGGCTCACCTCTCTGACCTGCGGTTTCGATCGTTGGTGGGACGGCGGAGGGACGACGATGGGTGAGGCGTTCGGCGCGACGGAGGGCGGCACGGCCCGCGAGGAGCTCGCCCGGCGGATCGGTGCGGCGTGGACGCGGTCGGGCTGTCTGGCACAGGAGCGGATCGAGGCGCGGCTCAAGTCCCGTTTCGCCGGCCGGAGCATGCGGGGCCTGAGCGATTCCAGCTTCAACCGCTACAAGGACCCGGAGGCCACCGCGTTACCGGACGGGGAGGTGCTGGCCGCGCTGGCCGAGCTGTTCGGGGTGGGGGCCGAGGAGGCGGAGCGGTGGGCGAGGCTGCTGGACGAGGCGCGGACCGAGGCGCGCAGGCGCAGGGCCGCGGTACGGGGCGCGAAGGGGGACTCGGAGCCGTCCGGTGGCGCGGGAGGCGCGTCGGACGTCGCTCCGACGGAGGCGTCCGCCGGGGAGCCGGAGTCCGCCGTGCCGTCGTGGGGGCCGGGCCCGGGGGCGGAGGCGGCACCCCACGAGGACCCGGCGCCCGCGCCCGGGCGTAATCCGGCCGGGCGCCGGGCGCTGATGGGCGTCGCCGCCCTGACGGCGGCCGTCGCGACCTGGGCCGTGGCCCAGTTGCCGTCCGTCCCGACCGAGGGCGGGGCGCCGGTCGCCGCGGCGGGCGCGAAGGCGCCGGAGAGGCCCCCCGAGACACTCGGAGGTCCGGTCGGACCGCCCGCGGTCACCGGGACGGCGGCCCCGGGACCGATGACGGGCGACCACCGCTGCGGCAAGGTGCGGGCCGTCGACCACGCGGCGTGGAGCGCCTGCAGCCAGATCTCCGACGACGGCGACACCCTGCGGTTCGCCGTGCGGATCGACAACCCGGGCTCGCGCGCGGTGACCGTACGGGCACGCCTGTCCTGGGTGCGGAGCCGTGTCGTGACGCCCTGCCCCGCACCCTGGGGCACCGGTGTGCGCCTGACCGTCCCGGCCGGCCGGTCCGCCGTCACACCGCTCGACGCCTGCCCCCGTAAGACGGTGCGTCCGAGTGCGTACCAGGCGATGGCCTGGGTGATCGCCGAGACGGACATGAGCTGGGGCGAGCGGGAGACCTCCATGACCGTGCACGTCCACCCCGACCGCTACCGGTGGAACGACCAACTCCCCTGAGAGGCCTTCGACGGTGGCAATGACGTGACGAGTTCTCGCCAAGGGCCCATCCCCGCCTGCCGCACCGTGCAAAGTGGGACGGATCGCCCGCGGGCCGATGGTGGCCCCCGCGAAGGGAGTGGTGCCGTGCTGTCCGACTTCTTCGACCGGTTCCGGCGGGGCGGCAAGGGTTCCGGCGGGCGCGGCCCGGCGCCGATGCCCGCGAACCTCGTCCTCGACGCCGACTTCTCCTCCGCCGAACAGTGGGTCGCGGGCCACTCGTGGGCCTATCCCGACGGCGGGCCGACGAACCAGGGCGACAACAAGCTCGACCACCTGGTCGAGGACCCTTCGTACAGCCGGTCGGGGACCTTCCGGGCCACCCGCAGGACCGACGGGCTCTGGGACGCCGGACTGCTGACGACGGAGGGCAGCGCGCAGGGGTTCCTGGTGCGGACGGGCGACGTCCTGGAGGCCCGGGTGCGGCTGCCCGTGGAGACGGGCGCCTGGCCGGCGATCTGGACCTGGCTCGACGGCGGCCAGGAGATCGACGTCTTCGAGTACCACCCCGACAACCCGGACCTCCTGGAGCTGTCGAACCGGGTGCGGGGCCGGTACCTCTACTTCCGGGACCCCGCGGTCCAGCCGGGGGCGTGGGTGGACCTGCGGGTCGATTTCGGGGCGCGCTCCGTGGTGTGGTGGGTCAACGGAGCGCGCGCCTTCGACGACCGCCGCGGGGTGGGGCGTTCCTGGCGGGCCCATCTCATCGTGAACCTCTCGGTCTGCGCGGGCCGCTACCACCCGGCGCCCGACCCGGACGCCTCGGAGATGTCGTACGAGGTGACGCGGTTGCGCGTGTACCGGAACTGACCGGTTGTCCGACGCCTCCACTGGCCCGGCCGCCCGCTGGTGGCGGCGGGTGTTGCGTAGGCTCGAACGGAGCGTTCCGCGGAGCCCCGCACGCGCCGTCCCTACGACGAGGAGGACCCTGTGAGCACCGCCGGAGAAGGACGGCAGCAGCTGGACGAGGCCAGCGTCCTCAACGCCAAGAAGACGCTCCTCCAGCTGCTCGCCCGGGCGGGGGTCTGGTCCGGCGACGCCGAGGAGCTGATCGGGTTCGTCGAGGCGGGCGCCCTCGCCCTCGCGTACGAGGAGATCGGCGCGGCCCGGCGGGAGGTGCCCGAAGGGAAGGGCGAGGCGTACGCCGCCGGGTGGCTCGACGGGGTGCGGGCCGTCACCGACGAGTTGGGGGCCGTCTCCGAGCGGGCGCTGGGGCGCGCCGTCGCGGCGGATCCCTCGGCCGCCTCTCCGGACGACCGTCCTCCCGTGGGGCGGACGGAGCTGGAGCGGACCAAGGTGGCCGTCACGCCGCTCTATCTCTCCTTCGCGGAGGTCTCCGAGCTCGACCCGGAGGTCACCGAGCAGGTGCTCCGGGCCCTCCTCGGCACGATGAGCTCGCGTCAGCGGGCCGGGTACGCGGGGCGGCTGACGGAGTTCACCTCGGCCCACCGGGCGCGCCTGGAGCGGCTGTACGCCCAGTACGGGCCGGGCAGCGCGATCGCGATCCACGGCCGGTACTCCCTCATCCACTCCCCCACCAGCGTCGCCGTCCTGGAACGGCTCGCCACCGAGCCGGCGGACCTGCACGAGGAGTGGGACGCGGCGGAGCTGCCGCCGGCCTGGCTGGACGGGCTGACGACGGCGTGGGAGGCGTCGGCCTGACGGCGCTTCATTCGGCGGGCACAGGGGCGGGCCCTGCCGTTCCCCGCCAGTCGAGAATAGGTTAGGCTCACCTAACAAGCGCCTCGCGATGGCCGCTGCCTCGGCATTCCCATGCCTGGAGAGGCGTCAGGCGGGGCGCCAGCACACCTCTGCCCGGAGACAAGGATCCGCCATGCCTGCAGTGTTCACCCCCTTCCGCCGCCGCGTCCTCGTGGCGGGCGCCGCCGCGGTCTCGCTCGGCCTCATGGTGACCGGGTGCGGCTCGGACGACAAAAAGGACGACACGAAGGACTCGGCGGCCAAGGCTCCGGCGGGCGCGTTCCCCGTCACCATCAAGAGCGCCCTCGGCGAGGCCGTCATCAAGGAGAAGCCGAAGCGCGTCGTCACCCTGGGCCAGGGTTCCGCCGAGACCGCGATCGCCCTCGGCAGCGTCCCCGTCGGCATCGAGAGCTACCCCTGGGGCAGCGACAAGACCGGCTACCTGCCCTGGATCCACGACGCCGTGAAGAAGTCCGGCGCGACGCTGCCCAAGCAGTTCGACGGCGGCGAGGAACTCGACATCGAGGCCATCACCGAGCTGGAGCCCGACGTCATCCTCGCCCCCTGGTCGGGCATCACGCAGAAGCAGTACGACCTCCTCAAGGACATCGCGCCGACCGTCGCCTACCCCGACAAGGCGTGGAGCACCGACTGGGACCAGCAGATCGAGATCGTCGCCAAGGCGCTCGGCCAGCCGGAGAAGGCCAAGGAGCTCACCGCCAAGATCGACAAGCAGCTGGCCGACGCCGCCGCCACGCGCCCCAACTACAAGAACGTCACGTTCTCGTACATCTACAACACCGGCCCCGGCACCCTCGGCGTCTTCAAGCCCGAGGAGCAGCGCGTCGCGATGGTCTCCAAGCTGGGCCTCAAGGTCGACCCGGTCGTGAACACCTTCAAGGAGACCGAGGGCACCGACTCCGCCCTCATCGGCCTGGAGAACGCCAACAAGCTCTCCAAGAGCGACATCGCCTTCACCTTCTACATGGACGACAAGTCCCGCAAGGAGATCGAGGCGCAGCCGCTGTACGCGGCCATCCCCGCGGTCAAGAAGGGCGCGCTCGTCCACAGCAACGACCAGCCCTTCGTCACGGCCTCGTCGATGATCAACCCGCTCACGGTGCCGTACAGCATCGAGCGGTACCTCCCCATGATCGACAAGGCCGTCGCCAAGGCCGGGAAGTAGCAGCGGGTCCCGAGCGTGACCACTCTCTCCCGGATCGGCCAGGGCCCCGCCGTCGTACGGCGGGGCCCTGGCCGGCACTTCGCGGCCGCCGCGCTGTGCCTCGTCCTGCTCGCCCTCGCGGTCCTCGCCAGCGTGATGTTCGGCAGCAAGCCGACGTCCCCGTCCGATGTCCTGCGGGTCGTCACCGGTGACGGCGACGACTACCTCCGTACCGTCGTCGAGAGCCGCTACCCGCGCACCGCGCTCGGCCTGCTCGCCGGGCTCTGCCTCGGCGTCGCGGGCACCCTGATGCAGGGCATCACCCGTAACCCGCTCGCCGAGCCGGGACTTCTCGGCATCAACGCGGGCGCGTCCGCCGCGATCGTCACCGCGACCGCGTTCCTCGGCGCCTCCGGGCAGCGCGAGAACATCTGGTGGGCCCTCGCCGGCGCCCTGGCGACCGGTGTCGTCGTCCACCTCGTCGGCACGGCCGGCGGCGGCAGCGGACCGGTGCGCCTGGTGCTCGCCGGCGCGGTGCTGTCCGCGGTCCTCGCCGCGTACATCCAGGCCGTCGCCCTGTCCCGGCCGCAGGTCTTCGACACGTACCGCTACTGGGTGGTGGGCGCGCTCGGCGGCCGCGGCTTCGACGCGTTCTGGGCGGTCCTGCCCTTCGCCGCCGTCGGCTTCGTCCTCGCGCTGCTCCTCGCGCCCGGGCTCAACGCCATGGCGATGGGCGACGACAAGGCCGCATCGCTGGGCATCAGCCCCGCACGCGTCAAGGGCGCCGGGCTCCTCGCCGCGACGCTGCTGAGCGCCGCCGCGACGGCCGCGGTCGGCCCCATCGCCTTCGTCGGTCTCGCCGTCCCGCACCTCGTCCGGGCGCTCGTGGGCGCCGACTTCCGGCTGCAGATCCTCTTCACCTCGCTCGCCGGGCCCACGCTGCTGCTGTTCGCCGACGTCATCGGCCGTGTGCTGCTGCGCCCGCAGGAGCTGATGGTCGGCGTCGTCACCGCCTTCGTCGGCGCGCCCGCGCTGCTCTTCGCCGTCCGTCGTATGAGGGGAGCGGCATGAAGACCGCCGAGCGGATCGACACCCCGGCCGTGACGGCGTCCCGGCCCGTACGGCCCTCGGGCCGGAGCCTTCTGCGGATCGGCTCCTGGGTCGCGATCCCCGTGCGGCGCCTCACCGTGATCGCCGCCGTGGTGACGCTGCTGCTGCTCCTCGGGGCGGCCGTCGCGACCCTCTCCCTGGGCCGGCTCGGCATCGACCCGGCCGACCTGCCCTCGGCGCTCATGGGCGAGGCCACCGGCAAGAACGCCTTCGTGCTGAACCGGCTGCGCGGCCCGCGGCTCGTCGTCGCCATCGCCACCGGCGCGGCGTTCGGCCTGTCCGGGGCCCTGTTCCAGTCGGTCACCCGCAACCCTCTGGGGAGTCCCGACGTCATCGGGCTCGGCGCGGGTTCGGGAGCGGGTGCGGCGGCCGCCGCGCTGTTCTTCCCGGAGGTCGTACCGGTGCCCGTCGGCGCGCTGCTCGGCGCCGTGATCGCGATGGCGGTCGTCTACCTGTCGACGGGGACCGGGTTCCGCAATCCGGGGCGCCTGGTCGTGGCCGGCATCGGCGTGTCCGCGATGTCGACGGCCCTCACCCAGTACGTGGTGTACGCCGTCGAGCGGGACAAGGCCAGCGCGCTGACCGCGTACATCAACGGCAGCCTCTCCGCCCGCTCCTGGGACGACGCCACGACGATCTGGGTGGTGCTGCTCGTCTGTCTGCCGCTCGCGGCGCTCCTCGCGCGGCCGCTGAGCATCGGCGAGATGGGCGACGACCTCTCGACCGGCCTGGGCGCCCGACCGGCCCGTACCGCGACGGCGGCGGTCACGCTGTCGATCGTCCTGTCCGCGGGCGCCGTCGGCGTCGCCGGACCGATCGCCTTCATCTCCCTGACGGCGCCTCAGATCGCCAAGCGGGTCACCCGCAGCGGCGGCCCGCACCTGGTCATGTCGACGCTGCTCGGCGCCCTGCTCCTGGTCCTCGCCGACCTGACCGCCCAGCAGCTGCCGCTCTTCGACAACCTGCCGGTCGGCCTGTACACGATGGCCGTCGGAGGCGCGTACCTCGGCTATCTCCTGCTGCGGGAATGGAAGCGGCCGGCCTGACGTCGCTTCCGGTGTCGGTGAGCAGGGGGACCGCTGTGCGGTCCCCCTACCGCTGTCGTGGTCCGAGCGGCTCGCCCGTGCGCAGGTTCCAGCGGCCGGCGCGGCCGCTGAGGTGGACGGCGGTCAGCGGGCGGACGTCCAGGCGCCAGGCCATGGAGTCCGGCGCCGCGAGGGCGTGGACCGTCGCGGCGCGGATCACGTCCGGTTCGACGACCGCGGTCACACGTCCGGAGCCTTCCCGGAGTTCATCGATCCAGCCGCCGACCCGGACGCGCAGGTCGCGCAGCGACTCCCCGCCGTGCGGGGCCGCCGCCGGATCGGACAGCCAGGCGGACACGGCAGCCTCCTCGGCGGCCGCGACGGCCGCGAGGGTCTGTCCGCGCCACCGGCCCATGGCACAGCCCGCGAGCGCGTCCACGGGCTCCGACGGCAGCCCCAGGGCCTCCGCCGTGCGGCGGCAGCGCGGGGACGGCGAAGAGTACGCGCGCGGCGACGGGCCGACGGCGGACGCGACGGCCTCGGCGCATGCGATGCCCGCCGCGTCGAGAGGACCGTCGTCGTCGAACCGGACCTCGCGCAGCGCCTCGTTCGCGGCGGGCGAGATCAGCGTCAACCGGACTGTCATCGGGTTCCTTTGCGGCGTACGGGAGGTCGGTGAGGGTGTGACCGGAGGGGCGGACGGGACTCTACCCGGGGGCGTACGAATGGTGATCCAGGACTCACGCCCTTGGCTGCGGCCTCCGCGCGCGGTACCGTCAGTCGACATTTGAACAGCGTGACGACGGCGAGACGGAAGTCCGGTGTGAATCCGGCACGGTCGCGCCACTGTATGCCGAGGCGTCCTTCGAGGGACGTCACGGCGAGTCAGACCCGTGGACCGTCGTCCTGCACCACCGTCTGGGACGCGAGTTCCCGCAGGAGGTTTCATCATGGCCGAGGCCGTCGTCTCCGCTGCCGTTTCCGCCCCTTCCGTAGCCGTTCCGGCTCCGCTGCCCGTGCGCGCCGTACTGCCCTGGGCCTTCTTCGTCGGGCTCCTCGCGCTGATCGCGCTGTACTTCGTCGGTGCCGAGCAGGGTGCGACCTCCCTGTTCGCGGGCTCCGACGTGCACGAGTGGGTGCACGACGGTCGCCACCTGCTCGGCTTCCCCTGCCACTGAGAGGCGACCGCACCGTGCACGCCTCAACTGTCAGATCCCTCCTGGTCCGTGGCATGCTCGCGGGCCTGATCGCCGGCCTCTTCGCCTTCGCCGTGGCCTACGCGGTGGGTGAACCGCCCGTGAACGGGGCGATCGCCGTGGAGGAGGCCCAGGCCGCGCACGAGGCCCACGGCCACCAGCACGGGGACGCCGCGGCCGAGACCGGGGCCTCCGCCTCCGCCGAAGAAGAGGAGGGGATCAGCCGCTCCGCGCAGTCGACCTTCGGCCTCGCCACCGGCGTCCTGGTGTACGGAGTGGCGCTCGGCGGCATCGCCTCGCTCGCGTTCTCCTTCGTGCTGGGCCGCGTCGGCCGGTTCAGCCCGCGGGCGACGGCGGCGCTCACCGCCGCCGCCGCGTTCACCACCGTCTATCTGGTGCCGTTCCTCAAGTACCCGGCGACCCCTCCGGCCGTCGGCAATCCGGACACCATCGGGAAGCGCACCACCCTGTTCTTCCTGATGATCCTCCTCAGCGTCCTGCTCGGGATCGCCGCCGTGATCGCCGGACGACGGCTCGCGCCGCGTCTGGGGAACTGGAACGCGACCCTGGCGGCCGGCGCCGGGTTCATCGTCGTGACGGCCGTCGCCTTCGCGGTCCTGCCGGACAACGACGACGCCGTCGCGGCGAGTTTCCCGGCCGCGCTGCTCTGGGAGTTCAGGCTCGCCTCGCTCGCCATCCAGGCGGTGCTGTGGGCGGTCTTCGGGGTCGTCTTCGGCGTCCTCGCACACAAGGCACTGGCCCCCCGGACGGCCACCGCCGACACGGAGGCCCGGCTCGGGGCCCCCGCCGCCGGCTGACCGCACACCTTCGCACGTCGCTGCCCCGCCCGCCTCCCGGTGGGCGGGGCAGCGTCGTCCTGGGCCGTCTCTTCCGGATCTTGCCGGTTGAGCCCGCGGCGTCTGGTGCCGTGGATCGCAAGGCGGAGGGTCGCCCGATTACTGGACGTACTCGGGCGGGCCCGACAACGCTGCGAGGTGCGGTGCCAGGCGTCGCGGGTCAGGCAAGATCCGGAAGAGACGGCTTAGGCGCGAACCCGCTCCCAGGCCTCCTCGAACATCTCGTGGAGGGGGGCCGTCGGCAGGATCCGTACGAACGGGGAGCGGATCCACTTGTTCCACCCGGGCCGTACCAGATGGGACGTCAGCTTCGCGGTCTCCAGGGGCAGGTGCGGGGCCTTGAGCTCCGTCCAGTCGCCGGGCAGGAACAGGGTCCGGCCCGCCCGTGCCCGCTTGGCCTCCAGGACCGCTCCGGTGGCGAGGAGTTCCGCCCGGACCTCCGTGTGCCGCTTGGCCGACCAGCCGTTCCAGCGCCGTACGTTCCGGTCGGTGGGCGCGGCGAGGGCCGCCAGCTGGAGGTACAGGGCCGCCGCGTCCTCGCCCACGCCGAGCTGCGCCGCCACCCCGGTGACCAGCTCCGGGCAGGACAGTCGGGGATCGGCCTCGTACCCCCCGGCCGGTACGGCTCCGGACCGGGCGCGCCGCAGCATCCGCTCGAGCCCTCCGCCCGCGAGCAGCGGCGCCAACCGGTCCAGGTCCTCGGCGAGGTCGGTGACCTCGCGGACCTCCTTCCACGCCCCGGGGTCGCCGACGGCCGCGGGGCGCAGGAAGGCGGTGCCGTACGGGGCGCACACCACGAGCGGTCCCGAGTCGTACGCGGTCTGCGGATCGGATCCGCTCTCCGGGTGCGGGACCACCGGCAGCCGCCGGGGCCCGAACCGCTCGGCGATCCGCTCCGGCGTGTCGCGGACGCGGCTCTCGGGGAGTTCGAGCAGCAGCTCGGGGCGGTCCAGCTCGGCGCGCAGCCGCTCGTACAGGGCGGTCGCCCCGGCAAGGGCCGGATCGCCGACGGGCCGGTCCGTCCACGCCCACACGAGGGCGCTCGCGATCTCGGTCAGGGCGAGCCCCACCGGGGTGCGGTAGGGCAGTTCGGTCCCGGCCCGCGGCACGGCCCGCACCTCCACTCCCCTGCCGTGCCGGGTCGCCGCCAGCTCCCAGCCGGCCGCGGGCACGGTCGCGTCCTCGGCGGCGTCGTCGCCTCCGGCGAGGCGCCGGGCCCAGACCTCGGCGAGGCCGAGGTCCGCCTCCAGGGCGTCGGCCGTGTCCTCGTCGACCGCGGGCCGCGCCCCGAGCAGCTCCCGCCACACCCCGGCCATCCGCTCCACGGCCGACTCGACCCCGCCCGGCCGCCACAGCTCGGCCGGATCGTCGGGCAGGGCGGCGGCCAGGACCGCCCTGCGGCCCGCGCCGCCCAGCCGGGTGCGCAGCTGTTCGTACGACTCGGCCGTCAGCGGGGTCGCCTTGTACGGGGCCTTCCGCACAAGGGCCCGGTGCTCCTCCCGGTCGGCCCGGCCGACGAGTCCGGCGACGACGAGCCGGGCCAAGGAGCACCGTACGCCCGTCAGGCCGGCGAAGCGGGCCGCCGCCGACTCCGGGACCGGGACCGGCCCGTGGGCGTCGACGGCGGCCACGAGGGCCCGCAGCCGCCGCGCGTCGTCCCGCTCCACGCGCACCTGCCGCACCTCGGTGGCCACGCCAGGCACCGGGTCGCCGTGCGGGTCCTCGGCGACGGGCGCCACGAACCACTGCTCCGCGCCCCCGTCCCGTACGCCGGCGGACGCGAGGGCCGTGCCGCCCGCGCGCATGAGGTCCGCCTGCCCTGGTCCGGACGCCCTGCCGGCCCACCAGCGGCTGCCCCGGCGGGCGAACGGCTGCTCGGCCCAGGTGTCCAGGAGCGCGAGAAGCGCGGCCCGCTCCGCGTCCGGGGTCGGTGCCACCGCCGCCCGCCAGGCGACGGCGTCGATCGCGCCGAGGAGCTGCGACCAGTCGTGCGGCGGGGCGGGCGGCGAGAGCCGGCGCACCTCCTCGACGACGGCCCCGTCCAGGCAGGCGCCGTCGGCCGCGAGCGCGGTCAGCGTCGCGGGGAGGGCCACGTCGGGGGTCCGCCGCCAGTGGTCGCGCTCGCCGGTGTCGACCAGTCCGAAGAGCGCGGGCACGAGTGCGGTGTCCGGCGCGGACCGGGCGAGCCGCACGGGCGGCGCCTCGGCGAGCAGGGTGACGCGCCGGTGCAGGGCGCTCCGCCGCTCCTCCACCCGGGCCGCCCGCACCGCCACGGCGACGACGGCCTCGACCAGGACGGGATCGGTGACGTCCGGCAACTCCCGCGCGACGACGGCGCGGAGCGCGGCGGTGGCATCAAAGGTGGCCGTGGACGCGGGCGTGGCCGTGGACGCGGGCGTGGCCGTGGACGCGGGCGTGGCCGTGGACGCGGGCGTGGCCGTGGACGCGGGCGTGGCCGTCTCGCCGGAGGCAGTCGTGGCCTCGGAAGGCGTCGTGGCCTCGGAGGCCGCCGTGCGGTCGGGAGCGGCCGTGCTCTCGGATGCGGTCGCACCGTCGGCGGCGGCCATGGCTTCGGAGGCGGCCTTCAGCAGCGCTTCCGCCGTCTCGTGGCTCACGCTGCGCAGCGCACGGGACCCGGCCGCGTCCCGGGTCCGCAGGAGGTACCAGAAGGCCGGGGGCAGGGCCACGCCCCCGGAGAGGGTGGCGCGCCGGACCGGCCCGACCCGGGGGTCACGGGGCGAGCGGTGCCCGTCCAGCTCCCACAGCAGGACGCCGTCGGCGGTGTACGCGCGCACTCCCGTCCGTGTCTCGGCCTCCGCGAGGACCACGTCCTCCACGGCGCCCTCCGGCGGCGCCCACAGCCCCCACGGCTTCTGCCCCTGCCGGTCGATGTCGAAGCGGGCCGTGCGCCCGTCGATGCTCCGGAGCCGGTAGTGGTCGGGCGCGGGGTCGCGGTGCGGGGTCCGGAACAGGATCCGGGTGCCGACGAGACCGTCCCTGCTGCCGAGCGGGGAGTCGGAAAGACCGGCGGGCAGCGGCGCCAGGTGCAGGGCCTCCCCGTCCAGGGCCATGCCCGCCTCGGACGGTTCCGTGGCGGGGTCGGCGCTCGCGGGCCGGCCGGGGAAGTCGGGCACCTCGACGCCGCCCGTCGGCTCTCCCGTCACCGGGTCCACCACCGCCCAAGGACGCCTGCCGTACACGCCGTTGGTCCAGACACGGGAGCCGTCGCCGAGCTGCAGCTCGCTGCTGTCGATGCCCTCCGTACCGCCCGGGCGCAGGGCGCGGAGGCCCCCGTGGCGTCCTCCCCCGTCGGCCGTCTCGAACTGGAAGCCGTAGGCCCCGTCCAGCTGCCCGCCGTACGGCACGAGTCCGCCCTGCTCGTCCGGCGTGAACGGCTCCTCGGGCCGGTCCGCCCAGCAGGCGGTGTCGCAGAAGTACGGATCGGGCTTGACCGACCAGCTCACGAGGAACGATCCGCCGACGTAGTGGACGGCGTACATCGTCGCGTCGACCGGCACCGTGAACCGGCAGGATCCCCGCACCCCGTCCGGGTCGACCGCGACCGCGCGGCCGGGCCCGAAGACGGTGAGCACGGGCCAGGTGCAGGTCACTCCGGTGACGCCGCGCACGGGTCCCCCGGCATCGGCACCGGTGGTGGCGAACTCCGCGTACACCGACTCGAGCGCGGGCCAGGCCAGTTCCTCCGGAAGCCCTGCGGTCAGCGAGCGGCGCAGCGCGCCCGCCGCGGTCGTCGCGCCGAGGGCGTCGGCGATCCCGCCGAGCGCCGTCACGGTCGGCCGGTCGAGAAGGGTCTCCAGCTCGGCCACGGACTCCTCGGCACCGGCCATGCCGCCGCCCCCGACCGTGTCGACGAGCTTGCCGACCCGTCCGGCCACCTCGTGGGCGATGCCCTCGTTGCCCGGGAGCAGCGTCACCGCGGACCCGGGCCGCCGTCCGCGTGCCATGTGCCAGTTCGGCAGCAGGTTGGCGTGGACGGTCCCTTCCAGGCGCGGGCCGAACACCGGGTCGGCGGCGAGCGCGGTGAGGTCGCGCCGGGACTTCTCGCCCCAGAACCGCATCCGGACGTCCGGGCCCGGATCGGTGACCGTGGCCCCGGCCGCCAGGCACGCGTCGAGGACGTCCGCGTCGAAGCCCTGGTAGTGGTGGCGGGTGAGGTGGAGCGTCACGGGTGCGGCCTCGGCCCGCAGTCGGGGGCCCAACCGGCCGATCAGGTCGAGGAGTTCCTCCGGAAGAGGCTGACGTGCGACCCCGCCGCCGGACTGCAGGGCGTACTGGTACATGCGGACGAAGGTGCCGACCCAGTGGTGCACCCCGCCCTCGGGCACGATCCGGCCGGCCTCCATGGCCCCGGTCGCGCCACAGCCGATCAGCATCCGCAGCCACGCGCCTCCGTCGGTGACGCCTTCGGGGAAGACCTCCACCAGTCCGGCAGCGACGGCGTCCGTCGGCGGATGGGCCGCGAGCACCGGCCCGGCCGCCGTCAGCAGGGCGTCCGGCACGGCCTTCTTCCGGGTGACCGACAGGATCGCGCCCACGAGCCGGGCGACCTCCGCGTCCCCGAGGCCGGCCTTCTTGGCGGAGGCCCGTACCCGGCGCACCAGATCCGCCGGGAGATCGGCGGGCGAGGCGGCCCAGGCGGTCAGGAACGCCTCCAGGGCGGTGTGTGCCGCCGCCGGCTCCAGAGCCTCGGCGAGGAACCGCTGATGGGCGCCGAACTCCTTGGCCGGCATGGCGCCGCCCTTGGCGAACAGCAGCCCGTTGGCCAGGCGGTAGGCGGGGTCCACCGGCAGGCCGTGCTGGACCTCGGCCGCCCGCGCCGCCGCGTAGGCCCGCCCGCCCGGCCTGCTCCCGTAACCGATCAGCCGGTGCCCCACGGTGTCCCAGAACCACGGCAGATGCGCCGGCGGCAGCTGTCGCGCCCGCCGGGCCATGGCGTCGACGAAGGCGCCGGGCTTGGTCCAGGACCGGTTGAGCTCGGCCCCCATGTCCTGCACCAGCACGCACGCGGCCTCGGCCGCGCCCGGGTCGTGGGCGGCGACCCAGTCGGCGTAGGTGGTCGACACGTGCGTACCGGCGGTGGGCAGCAGGGCTTCCAGCGAGACGATCATGTCCTGGATCGTCGCATGCCCCACCGACACCGCCCCGGGGCGGCGGGTGTTCGGCCGCGAACAGTCTTGGGAGCGCTCTCAGAGACGTGCGGTCTACGGATATCCTGCAGCCGACCAGCCCACCCGCCGACCAGCGACCACACCAGCCGGCAACCGAACGACCCACCAGCCACCAGCCACCAGCCGAGGAGCGTACGCCTTGCCCGAGCAGACCACGGGGCCCCGCCCCACGCTGGAAGCCGTCGCCGCACGCGCCGGTGTCTCCCGCGCCACGGCCTCCCGGGTCGTCAACGGCGGTGCCGGTGTCCGCGCCCCGCTGGTGGAGAAGGTGCTCAAGGCCGTCGACGAGCTCGGTTACGTGCCGAACCACGCGGCCCGCACCCTGGTCACCCGACGCAACGGCGCCGTGGCCGTGATCATCGCGGAGCCCGAGTTCCGGATCTTCTCGGACCCGTTCTTCGAGCAGCAGGTGCGCGGCATCAGCCGGGAACTGACGGAGCACGACTCCCAGTTGGTGCTCCTGTGGGTGGAGGGTCCCGGCGACCACGAGCGGATCTCGCGGTATCTGGGCGGCGGGCACGTCGACGGCGCGCTGGCGTTCTCGCTGCACAGCGACGACGCGCTGCCGGCCGTGATCGACCGGGCCCGTATCCCCGTGGTCTTCGGCGGGCGGCCCGCGCCCGGGACGGATCCGGCCGTGCCCTTCGTCGACTGCGACAACCGGGGCGGCGCCCGGGAGGCGGTGCGGCATCTGGTGGGGCTCGGCAGGCAGCGCATCGCGCACATCTCCGGCCCCGCCGACCAGACGTCCGCGATCGACCGGATCCACGGCTACCGGGACGTCCTCCTCGACGCCGACCCCGCTCTGCTCTGCGGGGGCGACTTCACGGAGGAGAGCGGGGCCCGGGCGATGGCCGAGCTCCTCGACCGGCGGCCTGACGTGGACGGGGTGTTCGTCGCCAACGACCTGATGGCCTCGGGGGCGTTGCGGACGCTGCGGGAGCGCGGCGTGCGGGTGCCGGAGGACGTCGCGGTCGTCGGCTTCGACGACATGGCCTCGGTGGTCGACAGCACCGTCCCGGCCCTGACCACCGTCCACCAGGACATCGAGGGGATGGGGCGGCTGATGGTGAAGCTGCTCATGCGGCTGCTCGACGGGACCGGGCCGGGGATCCCGGACTCCGTGATCACCCCGACCTCGCTGGTCCGCCGCGCCTCCGCCTGACGTCGTACGGGCAACGGGAAACGGGGAACAGGGAACGGGGAGGCCGTACGGGAATGCGGCGGGGCCGGGTGGCTCTTCCGGGCCCGCCGCCTTCCCTCCCTGGAGTCAGTCGTACGGGATGACGACCACGGACCGGTCCGTGCCCGTCTGGAGCCGTGAGTCGCCGTTTCCGATCGCGCTCCAGACCTCCAGGCGGACCGTGCCGCCGCGCAGGTCGCCGAGCGTGCCGGTGGCGGACCTCAGGCCGCGCGACTGGCTGTACTCCTCCCAGCCGGTGACCGGGTCGGTCGCGAAGTACTGGTAGGTCTCGGTCCGGTCGAAGGTGCCGTCGCCGGTGAGGTCGTAGCTGATACGGGCCTGCTGGCCGAGGCCGACCACCGTGCCGGCGTCCACCTGGAGGCGGAAGACGGTCGAACCGCCGCTCCTGAGGGTGCCGTTGACGTTCCTGACCTCGTAGACGAGCGGCCGGTTCGGGGTGCCGTCGTAGTTGGCGCCCTGCGCCGAGAGGATGGTGTCGCTGCCGGCCGTGGCGCCGGTGGCCGTGGTGAGGGTTCCTCCGGTGCGGAGCTGGAAGGTGTTGCCCGTGGAGGGCTCGGGGTCGGGCCCGGGTCCGCCCGTGCCGGTGCCGGTCGCGGTGGAGCGGGCCGGGACCGAGAGGGACGCGCCGTCGGAGAAGGTGACCGTGCGGGCGGTCGAGGCGTGGTTGTGGGCCACGTACGTGCGCGTGGTGCCCTTCAGGAAGACGGCGGAGGTGGGGATCGAGCCGGTGACCGTGGTGTCGGGCGCGCCCAGCGTGTCGAGGGCCGTCAGCCAGTGGTAGGTGTGGGCCTTGGACTCCCCCGCCTCCGGGGTGTAACCGGCGTTGCCCGCGTCCCACTTGGCCTTGGCGGTGCCGGGGTCGGCCAGGGACTGGAACTCCCAGAGGATGTCGCGCCATTCGACGGCGGGTCCGCCGTTCTCGCGTTCCATCTCGGCGATGTTGCGCCGGACGGCGTCCTTGTGTCCGGCGAGCTGGAGCGAACCGCCGGTCACCGGGAGGACGTTGATGCCGTGGATCTCCTCCGGGTTGGCGGTCCACCAGGTGGCGTAGGCGGCGCCGCTGCCCCACACCATGCCGGCGGTGTCGTGCTGGAAGGAGCCGGGGAAGACCTGCTGGTCGGCGTCGAACCAGTACTGGGCGATGGCCTCGCCCTCGGTGGTCAGGAGGTAGGTGCCGAGGTCGCGGAGCTGGTTGTCGCCGGTGGCCGAGCCCCAGAGGACGAGGGCGGCGCTGAGGTTGGTCGACTCCGAGGAGGACTCCTGGTTGTTGCCCGCGGCGAAGCCCTGGTGCCCGCTCGCCCAGCTGTGTCCGGCGTAGACGTCGAAGCCGCGCAGGAAGGGGAAGGCGCCGTCGGTGCGGCTGGGGTTGGCGGTGTCCCTGACCAGGGTCTTCACCATGGCGCCCCAGGCCGGGTCGGCCGCCCAGGCCGGGTCGTACTGGGCGACGATCGCGGCGGCGTAGACGTAGTAGCCGTAGTGGAAGTGGTGGTCGTTGAGTTCGGTGTCGCTGCCGTAGGAGGCCGGGTAGCCGATGAGGGTCTTCCAGGCCTGGTCGTACGAGAACTCGTTGGCGCCGCCGGCCGTGAACCAGTCCTGGAGGCGGCCCTTGATGAGACCGAGGAGCTTGTCGCGGATCGCGCCCTCGCCGATCTGGTCGGCGAGCGGGACGAGTTGGGCGAGCCGGCCGAGGGCCTTGCCGGTCCAGTACGTGTCGACGGCGCCGGAGAAGGGGTCGGAGGAGTTCGCGACCTCATTGAGGTAGCCGCGCAGCCGGGCGGTGTCCACTCCGGCGCCGGGGAGTCCGGGCAGGGTGGCGGCGGCCCGCTGGGAGGTGGTGAAGGAGGCGGACTCGCGGACCTTCATGGTGCCGCGCGGCGAGACGTACGTGTACGCGGTGAGGGGGTCGGTGGTGTGCAGCCACTGGTGGCGGTAGAGCGCCTGGAGGGTGCCCCGTTCGGTGCCCTCCTTCGCCTCGGTGGTGAGGGTGTACGTGGCGCGGACGGTCCCGGCGTCGTAGCTCCAGTTCACCGTGGATCCGGTGACGAAGCTGTACGCGTACTTCCGGTAGGTCGCGAGGGCGTCGGTGGAGGGCAGGACGGCGACGGAGAAGTAGTCCTTGCCGCCGAGGCCCGCGGTGACGGTCGAGCCGGCCACGTTCCAGTCGGTGCCGGTGGGTGCGAAGAGGGCGTAGTGGTGGCCGGCGACGGTGATGCCGAGGACGTTGCCCTGGTCGGCGAAGACGGTGGGGGTCTCGGCGGTGGTGATCCGTGCGTCGCCGCCGGTGCCCTTGGCGTACACGAAGGGCAGGCCGTGGCCGATGGTGGTGCGCAGGGTGCGGGCGCCGTCGGACCAGTAGGGGGTGACGGTCCAGTCGGACCAGGCGTCGGCCTTGGCGTCGGGCGAGTTGAGGCCGGTGAGGCCGAGGGTGAGGTCGCGCTTGTGGGCGAACTCGTACTGCCGTCCGTCGCCGACGATCGCGGGGCTGGTCGGGTAGCCGATCTCCAGGCCGCCGGCGACCGCCTGATAGGTGAGCGGATGGCCGTACATGGGGGTGGAGTACGGGTTGTCCCCGTACCGCTGGAAGGCGAGCGAGGACCACCAGTCGTTGGTGGGGACCGGCTTGCCCTGGGCGGCGGGGGTGACCTTGGGCGTGACCGGGGTGCCGGTGTTGGTGGTCGGTCCCGAGGTGCCGGCGGGGCGGGTGTCGGAGTAACTTCCGGCGCCCACGGGGACGGTGGCGGCCGCCGCGGGACCGGCGGCGGGGCCGACTCCCAGGGCGGCGAGGGCG
This sequence comes from Streptomyces sp. NPDC002825, assembly GCF_040295385.1. Lineage (NCBI taxonomy): Bacteria > Bacillati > Actinomycetota > Actinomycetes > Kitasatosporales > Streptomycetaceae > Streptomyces > Streptomyces sp. NPDC002825. The sequence continues at coordinate 35,749 of NZ_JBEOVH010000043.1, read as the reverse complement.
GAGACCAGGACCACTACTGCGGCCGGCCTGCTGCGGGGGGCTGGCATGAAGGAGCACCTCATGTCTTCGGGGTGGGTGGGGGGTGTGCGGGGAGGGTGAGAGCGCTCTCAGATCGCCGGAAACGTAAAACCCGCGAAACGACTGTGTCAATGGATTGAACACAGACGGGAGTTGAAGGCCCCTCCCGTCCGATACGCCTTCGAGCCTTGACGGATACACCTCTCCCCGGGCACGCTCCCCCCGCAGGCTTGAGAGCGCTCTCAACCTGCTCTCCCTCTCGACTCGTACTCGTACTCGCACTCGCACTCGCTCTCGCTCGTTCCGGAGCCAAGGAGGCTTCCCATGTCCATCGCCCGAGCCGCCAGGAGAACCGCCGTCCGTCTGGGGGCGGTCGCACTCACCGGGGCACTGCTCGCCGCCTGCGGAAGTTCGACGGACGGCGCGTCCGCGGACGGCGCCGGGGGCGAGGTCACGATCACCGTGGACCTGTTCGGCTCGTTCGGATACAAGGAGGCCGGGCTGTACGCCGAGTACGAGAAGCTCCACCCCGGCGTCACGATCAAGCAGACCGACACCGAGGACGAGGCCGACTACTGGAAGTCCCTCCAGACCCGGCTCGCCGGCGGGGGCGGCCTCGCCGACGTGCAGGGCATCGAGGTCGGCCGGATCGCCTCCGTCACCCAGCAGCAGGCCGAGCGGTTCGAGGACCTCAAGAAGTACGGGGCGGAGTCGCTCAAGGACCAGTTCGCCCCGGCCAAGTGGGCCGCCGCCACCGGCAAGGGCGGCGAGATCCTCGGACTGGGCACGGACGTCGGCCCGGAGGCCCTGTGCTACCGCACGGACCTGTTCAAGCAGGCCGGGCTGCCCACCGACCGCGAGGAACTCGCGAAGAAGTGGTCCACCTGGGACGGCTATCTGGAGCTCGGGAAGCAGTACAAGGCCAAGGCGCCGGGCAAGAGCGCGTGGATCGACAGCGTCGGCAGCCTGTACTCGATCATGATCGGGCAGGAGAAGGAGCGGTACTACGACGCCTCCGGAAAGCTGATCTGGGAGGACAACCCCGCGCTGCGCACCGCCTGGGACCACGCCGTCCAGGCCGCGCAGGGCGGGCTGAGCGCCAAGCTCGACCAGTGGTCCCCGCAGTGGAACCAGGCCTTCGCCGCCGGTTCGTTCGCCACGATCCCCTGCCCCGCGTGGATGCTCGGGTACATCAAGGGGCAGGCCGGTGAGACCGGCAAGGGCAAGTGGGACGTCGCCGCACTGCCCGGCGGCGCCGGCAACTGGGGCGGTTCCTACCTGGCCGTGCCCAGGGCGGCGCAGCACAAGAAGGAGGCGTACGAGCTGATCAAGTGGCTCACCGCGCCCGAGCAGCAGACCCGGCTCTTCGAGAAGCAGGGCAACTTCCCCTCGGCGACCGGCGCGATCGAGAAGGTCGCCGGTGCGAAGGACGCGTACTTCTCCGGCGCCCCGATCGGGAAGATCTTCGGCGACGCGGCGAAGGCGGCGCCGGTCCAGGTGCTCGGCGTGCACGACCAGAACATCGCGCAGCAGATCACGAACGCGCTGAGCGAGGTCGAGCGGAAGGGCACCTCGCCCGAGGAGGCCTGGTCGAACGCGAAGAAGGGCGTCGAGAACACCATCGGCTGACATCGAGCCGCCGGGCGAAGCGGGCGCCCGCCCGGCGCCCGGGCGCCGCGTCCGTCGGTGGCTCCGACGCGGATCCGCCGGGCGCCGCGCTTCCCACGCGGCACCCGTCCGCCGCACCTGCCCGGCACCCCGAAGCTGAACCACCGCACGCCGTGCTTGTCCGCCAGCACCCGGACACCGCGCCCGCCCGGCGCCCCGGCGCTGAAGCCGCCGCGCGCCATGCGTGCCCGCCCGGCGCCCGGGTGCCGCGGCCGTCGGTCGTCCCGGCGCGGAACCGCCGGCCCCGCGCCTGCCCGCCCGGCGTCCTCGCTTCCGTACCCCCCTCCGCCCCACCTCTCACCGAAGGGCCGCACCGTGACCCTCATCGCATCCCAGGCACCGGCCCCGCCGCGCGCCCCCGTCCCGCCTCCCCGGCCGGGGAGCGTCCGGCGGATCTGGCGGACGGTCTCGCCGTACGCCTATCTCGCCCCGTTCTTCACCCTGTTCGCCGCCTTCGGCCTCTTCCCGCTGCTCTACACGGCCTTCGTTTCCCTCTACCGGGTCGAGCTCCAGGCCCCCGGCGACATGGAGTGGCGCGGCCTCGGCAACTACACCGCGCTCCTCGGCGACGAGTACTTCTGGGTCGCGCTGCGGAACACCTTCACCATCGGCGTCCTCTCCACCGTGCCGCAGCTCGTGATGGCCCTCGGCCTCGCGCACCTCCTCAACTACCGGATGCGCGGCCGGACTTTTCTGCGGACGGCGGTGCTCCTGCCGTACGCGACCTCGGTGGCCGCCGCCACCCTCGTCTTCGCGCAGCTCTTCGGCCGCGACTTCGGTCTGATCAACTACGGCCTCGGTCTCGTCGGCATCAATCCGGTGGACTGGCAGAACGGCACGGTCGCCTCGCAGATCGCCGTGTCCACGGTCGTCGTCTGGCGCTGGACGGGCTACAACGCGCTGATCTATCTGGCGGGCATGCAGTCCATCCCCGACGAGCTGTACGAGGCGGCCGCGATGGACGGGGCCTCACGCCTGCGGCAGTTCTTCCACGTCACGCTGCCGGGGCTCCGTCCCACCATCCTCTTCACCGTCATCGTCTCGACGATCGGCGCGACCCAGCTGTTCGGCGAGCCGCTGCTCCTCGAAGGCTCGATCTCGGGCGGCATCTCGCACCAGTACCAGACGCTCGGCCTCTACATGTACGAGCAGGGCTGGGGCTTCTTCCACCTGGGGCGGGCCGCCGCCATCGCCTGGGTGATGTTCCTGCTCATCGTGGTGCTGGTCGGGCTCAACGCCCTGATCGCGCGCCGCCGTTCCCGCAAGGAGGCCCGCCGGTGACCACGCTGGTCCGCCCGGCACGGACCGGGCCCTCCCGGGCCGGCCGCACCCTGCACGCCGGGCCGTTCGCCTACACGGTCCTGATCGCCGCCGTCCTGTTCTCCGCCTTCCCCTTCTACTGGACGATCGTCGCCGCGAGCCGCTCCAACGCCGACCTGGCGAAGGTCCCGCCGGCCCTGCTGCCTGGACCGCACCTGATGCGCAACTTCGAGGCCGTCCTCGAAGAGGCCGACATCGGCAAGGCGCTCCTCAACTCGCTGCTCGTGTCCGGGTCGATCACCCTCGGCACCGTCCTGTGCTGCACGCTCGCCGGTTTCGCGTTCGCCAAGCTCCGCTTCCGGGGACGGGGCGCGCTGCTCGCGGTCACCGTCGGGACCATGATGATCCCGCCGCAGCTGGGGGTGATCCCGCTGTTCATGCTGATCGCCGAGCTCGGCTGGGTGAACCAGCTGCAGTCGGTGATCCTGCCGGGTCTGGTGTCGGCGTTCGGGGTGTTCTTCATGCGGCAGTACCTGGTGCAGTCGCTGCCGGACGAGCTGATCGAGGCGGCCCGGGTCGACGGCGCGTCCACGGCCAGGATCTTCTGGTCGATCGTGGTGCCGATCGCCCGGCCGGGCATGGCCGTGCTCGGTCTGCTGACCTTCATGGCCGCGTGGAACGACTTCTTCTGGCCCGTCGTCGCGCTCTCCTCCTCCGAGCCCACCGTCCAGGTCGCGCTGCGCCAGCTCGGCGGCGGCTATGTCCACGACCAGTCCGTGATCATGGCCGGCACCCTGCTCGGAACCCTGCCGGTGCTGCTCGTCTTCGGCCTCCTCGGCCGGCAGATCGTCGGCGGGATCATGCAGGGCGCGGTCAAGGGCTGACGCCGCCCGTCGCCCCGTCTCCCCCTTCCCCCAGACCTCTCACTCCAGGGAGTTTCACCCTCATGACCGCGCTCGACGCCCACTCCGACGTCACGACCGCTCTCCGCTTCCCCGAAGGCTTCCGCTGGGGCACGGCCACGGCCGCGTACCAGATCGAGGGAGCCGCCGCCGAGGACGGCCGCACCCCGTCCATCTGGGACACCTTCAGCCGTACGCCGGGCAAGGTGCGCAACGGCGACACCGGCGACATCGCCGCCGACCACTACCACCGGGTCGACGAGGACGTGGCCCTGATGCGGCGGCTCGGGGTGACCGACTACCGCTTCTCGATCGCCTGGCCCCGTGTCCAGCCCACCGGGCGCGGCCCGGCCGTCCGCAAGGGCCTGGACTTCTACCGGCGGCTCACCGACACGCTCCTTGAGGCGGGCATCCGGCCGGTGGCGACGCTCTACCACTGGGACCTGCCGCAGGAGTTGGAGGACGCGGGCGGCTGGCCGCACCGGGAGACCGCCTATCGCTTCGCCGAGTACGCGGGGATCGTGGCGGACGCCCTCGGCGACCGGGTCGCGACCTGGACCACGCTCAACGAGCCCTGGTGCGCGGCCTTCCTGGGCTACGGACAGGGCGTGCACGCCCCGGGCCGGACCAGTGACCTCGCCGCGCTGCGCGCCGCGCACCATCTGAACCTGGCGCACGGCCTCGCGGCGCGGGTGCTGCGCGGTGCGCTGCCCGCTGCGGCGGAGGTGTCCCTGACCCTCAACCTCCATGCCGTACGGGCGCTTTCGCAGGCCCCGGAGGATCTGGACGCGGCCCGTCGGATCGATGCCGTCGGCAACCGGATCTTCCTCGACCCGGTCTTCCACGGCCGGCTCCCCGAGGACCTGGTCCGGGACACGGCGTCCGTCACGGACTGGTCCTTCGTCCAGGACGGCGACCTGGCGACGGCGGCCGCGCCGATCGACTCGCTGGGCATCAACTACTACTCCCCGGCTGTCGTCGCGGCCGGCACCTCCGAGTCGCCGTCGCCGTGGGCGGGCGCCGAGCGGCACGTACGGTTCGAGCCGGTGCCCGGGCCGCGCACGGCCATGGACTGGCCGGTGGACGCGGACGGACTGCACGAGCTTTTGGTCCGGCTGCGGGACGAACTGCCGGGCGTACCGCTGGTGATCACCGAGAACGGGGCGGCGTACGAGGACTACGCCGACCCGTCGGGGAACGTGAAGGACCCCGAGCGGGTGGCGTATCTGCGCGCGCACCTGGCGGCGGTGCACCGGGCGCTCGCGGACGGCGCCGACGTGCGGGGCTACTTCCTGTGGTCGCTGCTCGACAACTTCGAGTGGGCGTACGGCTACAGCAAGCGGTTCGGCATCGTCCACGTGGACTTCGCGACGCAGCGCCGGACCCCGAAGGACAGTGCCCGCTGGTACGCGGACGTGATCGCGAGGGGCGGTCTCGGGGAGGCCTGAGACCGCCCGGGTGCGCCTACTTCTTCAGTGCGCCTGCGACGAAGTCCTGGGTGAGCCGGGCGGCCGAGTCGACCGGGATGTACTGGTCGTCGAACGGGAAGAAGTCGAGGACTCCGGCCGCCCCGTAGTTCGCCCAGAGGCAGGTCGTCATGGGGAAGGTGTCGGTGACGTTCTGCCGGCACTTCACGACGAGGGTGCTGCTGGTGACGGTCTTCGGATCGCCGGTGAGGTTGCGGCCGTAGTCCTCGGCCAGGTTCATGGACGCGTCGAAGATGCGGTCGAGGGAGGCGGCGGGGTCCCGCACGTTCTCGTACAGGTGGGTACGGGCGGTGAACGTGGGCGCGGAGGCCGACATGGTGCCCCTGCGGAGGACGTTGCGGGGGCTGCCGAAGCAGGAGACCTCGTCGGCGGTCTCCTGGCTGTCGTCCTCGATCTCCTTCAGGTCGTCGTCGCCGGTGACCGACATGTCGAGGTCGCTGCCGAAGTGGAAGCCACCGTCGCCCTCGTCGCAGACGAGGCCTTCCATGGTGGGCACGGCGACGGTGGTGTAGCGGGTGCCGGGGTCGGCGGCGAGCCGCTCGCCCTTCGCCCGTGCCGCGTCGCCGGTGGAGGGCTTCGCCGGGGCCTGCTTGTCGGCCGGCCGGGTGTCGTCCGCCGGGGTTCCGGAGCCGCAGCCCGCCGCCACGGTTGCCAGTACGACCGCGGCGACGGCTGTCCTCACCCTGTTCACGTGCTGATTCCCCCGAGAAGTCGCGATGTTGATCATGATCGGGGTGATCATACGCGGAGGGGGACGTCCACCCGCAGACGCTCCTCGCCGGGGAGCGGAAGCCGTACGAGGGCGACGTCGACGTCCCCGGCGGCGGGCCCGGCGGCCTTCCTGGCCCTGGCCGCCGGGTCCCTCGCTCTCGGCGCCGCGCGCTGAGAGCGATCGGTCAGGAGGCGTTCGGGCCCACGTCCGTGGAGGTGAGGGGGCGGCGGACCGGGGCCACGGTCGCGTACTCGTCGGAGCCGATGTCCCGCGCGGTGCCCCGGGCATGGCCGTCGATGTCGTCCGCGACCGGCGTGGTGGTGGTGAGGGTCGCCGCGCCGATCGCGGGGCTGTTCGACGCGAGGCGGTGGACACCGTCCGTGGACGGCGTCAGACGCGGGTCCACACGCGTGTAGCCGCCGGCGGGGATGTTGCCGTCGGAGGCCGCGCCCCAGAGGATGTTGCTCTGCCAGACGAAGCCGGACGTCGCACCCATCGCGACGAGGCTGCCGCTGTCCCCGACGACGAGGTTGTCGGCGACGGTCACGTCACGCGGCTCGTACGGGCGGGTCGTCTCCCCCGAGAGCGAACTCTTGTTGGAACGCAGGGTGTTGTGCACGATCACCGCGCGGTCGCAGGCGTCGTTGCCGCGCCGCTCCTCGGTGGTCTCGCCCTCGTGGTGGTCGCGCGTGGTGCCGCTGCCGATCACGAGCGCACGGCCGGTGAGCCCGGCGATGTGGTTGTTCACGATCAGGTGGTCGTTGCCGTAGAGGCGGATGCCCTCCTTGCCTCCGAGCAGCCAGTTGCCCTCGACGGTGGAGCCGTTGCCGTGGCGCAGCACGATGCCGCCCTGGCTGTCGCGGATCGTGTTGTACCGGATCGTGTTGCCGGAGGACTTCACGGAGACGGCCTCGGGGTCGCCGTCGCAGTGCTCGAACAGGTTGTACTCGACGACCGCGTCGGCGCGGGACAGCGCACGGCTGCTGACGCCGAGCCGGATCGCCTCGCCGCCGTTGGCGCCCGTGTAGAGGTGGTGGGAGAAGTGGTTCTTGAAGATGTGGAGGCGCTGCGCCACGGCGGTGGTGCCGGGCCCGTCGACGACGAGGAAGATGCCCTGGGTGGTCCGGTCGTGGAAGTGGTTCCGGTCGATCTTGGCGTCGTCGCCCTCCACGAGGACCCAGTCGAGGCCGTCCACGTCCGCGAACCGGATGTCGTTACGGGTCAGCCGGATGCCCGTGCTGCCGGCCGGGATCGCCAGGGTGCCGCTCTGCCGGAGCGCGAAGCCGCTGATGGTGACGGCGCTCGCGCCGTCGAGGACGAAGCTGCGCTCGCCGCGCAGCACGGCGCCGCCGCGGGTCTGCGAGACGATCGTGATGCCGCTGCGTCCCGAGACGTCGATCGATCCGCCCGAGGGGACGGTGTACGTGCCGTCGGCGACCACGATCCTGTCTCCGGGGACCGCCCGGTCGATCGCCGTCTGAAGGGCGGTCAGGGAGGTGACCGGTGCCGGCTCGGCCGCCACGGCGCCGAGGGGGACGGCGGCGGCCGCCGCGCCGAGCAGCGAGCCCTTGAGGAAGGTACGTCGTCGCATGGTGCCTCCTGGAGGAAGGGTGAAGTCGTCGTCTTTGTCCTGTGACCAGGTGGCAGTGATCGCCGGGGGCCGGGAGCCGGTGCGGGCCCCCACGGCCCGCACCGGCTCCTGACGGGTCGGGCCGGTTCCGGACGCGACACCCCCTGGGGCGTCCACGCGTCCCGCCGGTGCCGCCCCCACGACGGCGCCCGTCAGGACGACGGCCGCCACGGCGCCCGCCTCGGTCCCGCGCGTTCCGGTCCGCTCTTCGGAACGCGTCGGCGGGCGTGCTGGGCGGGCGGTCACCCCTCCCTGGCCTGCCGACACGCACAGCCTGCCCGGCGCCGCTCACGTCTCGCTCACGTTCCGCTAACGCCCGGGGACCGGGCGGCCGGCGCGAACGGCGGGGCTCGCCCCGACCAGGTGTCCAGCTCCGGCTTCGGGCTGCAGTTCTCCACCGCCGTCGACGGCCGGGTCTACGCCCAGTCGTGGGGCGCACCCTGGTCGCGGCGACCGAGAACAACAAGGTGTACGGGATCGACGCGGCCAAGTACGCGGCCGGCTCGTCGTCCGCGTCGACGGCACCCAGGTCATCGGCGTCGCGCTGACGCTCCCCAGGAACGTCCTTCTCCGGAGGTACCGGCGAATTGACGGATCGTCACGCGGTCACGGGAGTGCGGATCGGGTACTGGGGTACCCTGCTCGCTCTCCGGAGCACGTACCCGATCTCTTCCAGTGAAGCGAGCGAGACAGATGACCGAACTGAGCCGGATATACGTGGACGAGTGCCTGCGCGGGGACGGCGGGCTCGCGACGGCCGTCGCCCGGGCCGAACTGCCTCCCGCCTTCGAGGCGGCCTGGCGCCCTTACCTGCTGCCCCGGCCGTGGTTCGTAAGCGCCTCGGAGACGGCCGCGTTCGGCCGGGACCTGGAGAGCCTCTTCGACCTCCTCCTCTCCCTGCCGGAACGTCTCTTCGACGGGGACGTCGAGCGGTACGCCGCGGAGCTCGGTCTCGAACCGCCCCTCGTGGCGCTGCTCCGCCGGGCCGGCTCGGGCGTCCCCACCAAGCTGGGCCGCGCCGACGCGTACCACGACGGCACCGGGTTCAAGCTCCTGGAGCTCAACCTCGGCAGCGAGGTCGGCGGCCTCGACCTGGCCGTCTTCAACCAGTCGCTGCTGCGGGTCCCCGAGTTCGCCGGCTTCGCTCGCGAGCACGGCCTCGACCACGTGGACATCGCCGCCCGGATGGCCGCCGTCCTGCGCGACCGGGCCCGTCCCGCGCTGTCCGGTTCGGCGGAACCGGTGATCGGCCTCATCGAGGGGCGCGGCGGTGTCGCCGCGTACGGCCCGCTGATGCGCTCCGCCCAGGAGGCGATGGCCGAGCAGGGCCTCGACCTCAGGGTCGGCGAGATCGGCGACGTACGCGCGCGTGCCGACGGAAAACTCACCCTGGACGGCACCCCGCTGGATCTGGTGCTCCGGAACTTCGCCGCGAGCCAGCTGCTCGACGATCCGGAGGGACCGGAGGTGGCGGAACCGTTCTTCCGCGCCCACGAGGCGGGCAGGACCGTGCTGTTCACGTCCCTGGAGAGCGGCCTCTACTCCCACAAGGGCGCCCTCGCCCTCCTCTCCGACCCGCGCCTGGCCGAGGCCTTCGACGCCGGCGAGCGGGCCCTGGTCGAACGGGTCCTGCCGTGGAGCCGGTCGCTGCGTGCCTCCGGCCCCGCCGAGCTCATCGACCTCTGCCGGGAGCGGCGGGAGCGGCTCATCCTCAAGCCCGGCGCGGGGTACGGCGGTCTGGACACGTTCGTCGGCTGGGAGTGCACGGACGCCGAGTGGGCGAAGGCCCTGGACCTCGCCGTCGAGCGCGGCGGCTACATGGCGCAGGAGCGGGTCGTGGCACGGCCCGAGCCCGTGTACGACCCGGAGACCGGGACCGTGGACGACCGGATCGCGGCGCTGGGGTTCTTCCTCACCGACGACGGCTACGCGGGCGCGCACGCGCGCGTGAACCGCGCGGACGGGGGCGCGATCGTCGGTCTGAGCAGCAACCCGGGCACGCGGATGGTCGGGGTCTTCACGCACCCCTGAGCATCACCGTGTCTCCTCCTTGAACCGGTGCCGGGGGGCACGGGGTCCCGTCAGCTGTCGAACCCGAGGCCGAGGCGGTCGAGGGTGCGCAGCCAGAGGTTGCGGTGTCCCTCGTTCCGGTCGGCGCGTGCCATGGACCACTTGGTGATGCCGATGCCGATCGAGCGGACGGGCTCGGGCGGGAAGGGCAGCGGCTTGCGGCGTACGAGTTCCAGCCCGGTCCGCTCCGTGCCCTCGCCCGCGAGCAGGTCGAGCAGCACGTCGGCACCGAAGCGCGTGGCGCCGACGCCCAGGCCGGTGTATCCGGCGGCGTAGGCGACCTTGCCGTGGTGACTCGTGTCGAAGAAGACGCAGAAACGGGTGCTGGTGTCGATGGCTCCGCCCCAGGCGTGACTGAAGCGGACCCCTTCGAGCTGCGGAAACGTCGTGAAGAAGTGGGCCGCGAGGGTCGCGTAGGTCGCGGGCCTGCGGTCGTGTTCGGCGCGGACCGGGCCGCCGTGGTAGATCGCGTCGTAACCGCCCCACAGGATGCGGTTGTCGGCGGAGAGCCGGACGTAGTGGAACTGGTTGGCGCAGTCGGCGAAGCCCTGGCGGCGGGTCCAGCCGACCGAGGCGAGCTGCTCGTCGGTGAGCGGCTCGGTCATCAGCGCGTAGTCGTACACGGGGACGGTGTACGGGCGGTGGCGGCGGAGCAGGGACGGGTAGGCGTTGGTGGCGAGGGCGACGCGGCGGGCGGTGATCCGGCCGTACGGGGTGCCGACGCCGACGACCGCGCCGCGCTCGTCGAGCGAGGTCGCGGGGGTGTGCTCGTGGATGCGGACGCCGAGGTCGAGGCAAGCCCGCTTGAGGCCCCAGGCGAGGCGGGCGGGGTTGACCATGGCGACGTCGTCCCGGTTCCACAGGCCGCCGAGGAAGGTGGGTGAGTCGATCTCGGCGCGGACCTCGTCGGCGTCGAGGAGGAGGGGCTTGCCGCCGTATCGGGCGGCGGCCTCCGCCTCCTCGGCGAGGCCGTCGAGCTGGTAGCGCTCGGTGGCGACGACGAGGGAGCCGGTGCGCTCCCAGTCGCAGTCGATGCCGTACCGCCGGACGGCGTCCTCGATGCCCTGGAGGTTCTCGCGGCCGAGGCGTTCCAGGCGGCCGATCTCCTGGGGCCAGCGCTGGCGGCCGTTCGCCAGGCCGTGGGTGAGACTGGCCTCGCAGAACCCGCCGTTGCGGCCGGAGGCGGCGCCGCCGACCTCGTCCGCCTCGATGAGCACGACGTCGGCGGAGGGGTCGCGTTCCTTGGCGTTGAGGGCGGTCCACAGGCCGGTGTAGCCGCCGCCGACGACCAGGAGGTCGCAGGTGGTGCCGCCGACGAGGGCCGGGGCGGGCTGCGGCCGGCGGGGATCGTCGAGCCAGAAGGGGATGGGGGCGGCGTCCCGGAGGGAGCTGAGGTGGTCCATGGGTGTTCCTTCGGGGTCGCGGAGACGCCCGGGCGCGGGGAGTCTCCGAAGTGCCGCCCATGAGACTCCGCCGCGCACAACAAGGTCAATGGTGTTGACATAAGCGCCCCTCGGTCGGGGCGGCGCCACCCCGGCCGTTACGCCTCCGGCTCCCAGCGGTCGAGGATGTCGTCCGCGATGCGCCGTGCGCCGGGCTCGTAGCGGGCGGAGAGCTCGCGGAAGAGCGTCTCGGCGGCCTCGGCGGGCCAGTCGGCCGGCAGGTGCTCGGCGGGCAGGTGCGGGTCGCGGCGGACCAGATCGAGCCAGTCGGTGTGGAGCAGCAGCAGCCGGCCGAGGTCGTCGCGCGCCTCGCCGACGCCGGGACCGCCGAGGTCGTCATGCGCCTCACCGGGGCCGGGACCGCCGGCCTCGCCGGGCGACTCCTCCGGCGCGGCGCCTCCGCCCCAGCGGGTCAGGAAGGCGCGGTAGCCCTCGGCGATCGCGTCCACGTCGAAGGCCGTACGGAGCAGAGGGCCGGCCTCGGTCGGTGCGGCGGCCTCGCCGTGGAAGGCCCTGATACGGTCCCCCAGCCCGAGCTCGGCCGCGATGGGGGCGACGTCGATCCGGCCGGGGGCCACCCAGAGCCCGCTCTGCAGCGGGCCGAAGCCCGCCCAGACGAGCCGTGAGCGCAGGTCGTGGCGTTCCCGGCGCCAGGATTCGGGCAGCGAGAAGCCGACCAGGGTCCAGGTGCCGTCCCAGGCGCGGTTGACGGCGCCCGTGCGGTGGATCCGCTCCTCGCCGTCGGCGAGGACCTCGGCGGCGCGGGGCGTGAGCGAGAAGTACATGCGGCGGCCGCGCCGGTGCCGTTCGAGGAGTCCGCGGGCGACCATGCGGGTCAGCGTGGAGCGGACGGCGTCCTCGCCGACGTCGACCCGGGCGAAGGCGTCGATGACGCTCGCCGAGGACAGGGCGGTTCCGGTGCCGAGGACGTGGATGCCGAAGAAGGTCAGCATCAGGGACTGGGGGCGGGGCGGAGAGCCGGGCTCGGCGGCGGATCCGGTCTCGGCGGTCGGGGCGGGCTGTGTCACGGGGACAGCGTAGGGCGGGTTCCGGGAAACCGACCCCCAACATTCGGCAATTCATTGACGGCCGACACGAGAGTGCCTAACTTGTTCGCTCGACGGTGTGTGACCGGTCGCGATCCCCCGCGCCCCGCACCGCGTCTCACGGGAAAGGACCCCCGTTCATGACTCATGTGGATCTCTCCGGCAAGGTCGCCGTCATCACCGGCAGCGGCCGCGGACTCGGCCTCGCCTACGCCCGCTCCCTCGCCGCCGCCGGCGCCTCGGTGGTGATCAACGACGTGGACGCCGAGGCCGCCGCCGAGGCCGTTCGCCTGATCACCACCGACGGCGGGCGGGCCGTCGCCGAGGTGGTGCCCGTCGGTTCCACCGAGGCCGCCGAGGCCCTCGTCGCCCGCGCCGTCGACACGTACGGCCGGCTCGACGTCATGGTCACCAACGCCGGCGTCCTGCGGGACCGGGTGCTGTGGAAGATGACGGACGAGGACTTCGACACCGTCGTCGAGGTGCACCTGCGCGGCACCTTCACCTGCGTCCGCGCCGCCGTCGAGCGGATGCGCGCCCAGGGCGAGGGCGGCCGGATCGTCGTCGCCGGCTCCCCCGCCGGACAGCGCGGCAACTTCGGGCAGACCAACTACGCCGCCGCCAAGGCCGGGATCGCCGCCATGGTGCGCACCTGGGGCATGGAGCTGGCGAAGGCCGGCATCACCGCGAACGCCGTCATCCCGGTCGCCGCGACCGCGATGACGAAGACGATCCCCGTCTTCGCCCCGCACGTCGAGGCCCTGGAGCGGGACGGCATCGCGTTCCCGGACAGCCTGCGCAAGGGCGAGGGCTTCGGCACCCCCGAGGACGTCGCCGGTCTGGTGACCTTCCTCGCCTCGGACGCCTCCGCCGGGGTCACCGGCCAGTGCGTCGGCATCGGCGGCGACAAGCTCTCGCTGTGGTCGCACCCGCAGGAGGTGTCGGTGGCGTACGCCGACGGGGGCTGGAGCGCCGAGGCGATCGCGGCCGCCTGGCCGGTGACCGTCGGCCGCACGCCCGAGACCTTCGGCATCCCGGCGCCGCAGCTGTGAGCGGCCGCGGCCCGGCGTCCTCGCTGGACGTGAACGCGCTCGTCGCCATCGACATGCACACCCATGCCGAGGTGTCGGAGAAGGGCGGAGCCTCCCTCTCCGCCGAGCTCGACGCCGCCGCCGGCGCGTACTTCAAGGCGGAGCACCGCCACCCCACGCTGCCGGAGATCGCCACGTACTACCGCGAGCGCCAGATGGCCTGCGTGGTGTTCACGGTGGACGCGGAGTCGGCGACCGGCACCCCGCCGGTGCCGAACGAGGAGATCGCCGAGGCCGCGCTGCGGAACCCGGACGTGATCATCCCGTTCGCCGGCGTCGACCCGTACAAGGGAAAGGCGGCGGTCCGTCAGATCCGGCGGCTGGTAACCGAGTTCGGTGTCAGGGGCTTCAAGTTCCACCCGAACATCCAGGCCTTCCACCCGAACGACCGGATGGCCTACCCGCTGTACGAGGCGATCGAGGAGGCCGGCGCGATCGCGGTCTTCCACACCGGGCAGACGGGAATCGGTGCGGGCGCTCCCGGCGGCGGGGGCATCCGGCTGAAGTACTCGAACCCGATGGACGTGGACGACGTCGCCGCGGACTTCCCGGGCATGAAGATCGTCCTCGCGCACCCGTCCTTCCCCTGGCAGGACGAGGCGCTCGCGGTGGCCACCCACAAGCCGCAGGTGTACATCGACCTGTCGGGCTGGTCGCCGAAGTACTTTCCGCCGCAGCTGGTCCGGTACGCCAACAGCCTCCTGAAGGACAAGGTGCTGTTCGGCTCCGACTTCCCGCTGCTCGCCCCGGACCGCTGGCTGGCGGACTTCGCGGAGCTCCCGATCAAGGACGAGGTCCGTCCGAAGATCCTCAAGGAGAACGCGGCCGCGCTGCTCGGTCTCACCGGACGCTGAGGGGTACCCCATGCGCAACCAGGGCATCGGCTCCTGGCCCGCCCGCCGCAACCGCAGATCGCCCCGGCGCACCGCCCTGGTGCACGAGGGCCGGGCGATCGACTACGCCGAACTCCACGACCGCTGCACCCGGTTGGCCCACGCCCTGCGCGGCGCCGGGGTCGAGCGCGGTGACCGGGTGGCGTTTCTCGGCCCCAACCATCCGGCGTATCTGGAGACGCTCTTCGCGACCGGACTCCTCGGGGCGGTGTTCGTCCCGCTCAACACCCGCCTCGCCGTACCGGAGTTGCTGCACCAGCTGACCGACTCGGGCAGCGAGGTCCTGGTGCACGCCGGGCAGCCGGCCGAGCGCGTGACGGAGCTCGCGGAGGCCACGGCCCTCGCCGCCCTCCTCGCCGTGGACGGCGGCCCGGGAGCCCCGTACGAGGAGCTGCTCGCCGCCGCGCCGGCGGAGCCGGTCGACGAGGAGGTGGGGCACGAGGACGTCTGCCTCATCATGTACACCTCGGGCACCACGGGCCGCTCCAAGGGCGCCGTCCTCACCCACGGCAACATCGTCTGGAACAGTCTCAACGTCCTCGTGGACACCGACCTCGCCGGCGACGAGGTGTCCCTGGTCTCCGCGCCGCTCTTCCACACGGCGGCGCTCAACATGAGCTGCCTCCCGACCCTGCTCAAGGGCGGCACGGTCCTCCTGGAGTCCTCCTTCGACCCGGACCGCACGCTCAGGCTGATCGAAGACCACCGTGTGACCTGCATGTTCGGTGTGCCGACGATGTACGACGCGATGGCGGCGGCCGCCGGCTGGGCGGCGGCGGACCTGACCAGTCTGCGCACCCTGCTGTGCGGCGGCGCCCCGGTGCCGAGCCGCACCGCCGCCGCCTATCTCGGCCGGGGACTCGCCTTCGTCCAGGGGTACGGGATGACGGAGACCTCGCCGGGCGCCCTCATCCTGGACCGGGCGGACTCGCTGAGCCGGGCCGGTTCGGCGGGCGTCCCGCACTTCTTCACCGACGTACGAGTGGTGCTGCCGTCCGGCGAGGAGGCGGCGCCCGGCGAGAGGGGCGAGGTCGTCGTCGCCGGGCCGAACGTCACCCCGGGCTACTGGAACCTGCCGGAAGCGACCGCCGCGGCCTTCCGCGACGGGGGGCGCTTCCGGTCGGGCGACGTGGCCACCGTCGACGAGGACGGCTACGTGCGTCTCGTCGACCGCCTCAAGGATATGATCATCTCGGGCGGCGAGAACATCTACCCGGCCGAGGTCGAGGACGCCCTGCTCGGACACCCCGACGTCGCCGAGGCGGCCGTCATCGGCGTACCCGACGCCCGCTGGGGCGAGGTGGGACGAGCCGTCGTCGTCACGCGCGCCGGGGCGACCGTCACCGAAGGGGAGCTGATCGCCCATCTGGAGGGCCGGCTCGCCCGCTACAAGATCCCGCGGAGCGTGGTCCTCGCTCCCGAACTCCCGCGCAACGCCGCCGGAAAGCTGCTCAAGGCCCCCATCCGGGCCCGCTACGGCGCCGACGTCTGACCCTTCTCTTCCTTTCTGATTCCGAGGAGTACCACCATGGCTCTCACCGTCCACGGCATCGACGAGATCAAGGCCCAGGCCGGGGCCGACCTCGGCCACAGCTCCTGGGTCGAGATCGCCCAGCCCCGCGTCGACACCTTCGCCGACGCCACCGACGACCACCAGTGGATCCACGTCGACGCCGAGCGCGCCGCGGCCGGCCCCTTCGGCGGCACCATCGCCCACGGCTATCTGACGCTCTCCCTGCTCATCCCGATGTGGAGCGAGCTGCTCCAGGTCGAGGGCGTGTCGATGGCCGTCAACTACGGTCTGAACAAGGTCCGTTTCCCCTCCCCCGTGCGCGTCGGCTCGAAGATCCGCACGCACGGCCGCGTGGTGTCCGTGGAGGACGTCAAGGGCGGGGTCGAGGTCGTCGTGGACCTGACCGTGGAGATCGACGGCGTCGCCAAGCCGGCGTGTATCGCGCAGGCGGTGTACCGCTTCTTCGCCTGACCTGCCCGTACGCGGAAGGGGGCGGCTGCTTCGAGCAGCCGCCCCCTTTCACGTACCTCCGCCGACTCGTCAACTCGTCCTGAAGCCGACGTAGTTCTCGGCGAGGGAGGCCGAGGCGGCCTCGGAGGCCGCGAGGTAGCGCAGGTGCGAGAGGCGCAGTTCCCGGTCGAAGGCGGACTCGGTGGGGTCGGCGTGGAGCAGGGTGGTCATCGTGTACGAGAAGTGCTCGGCCCGCCAGATCCGGCGCAGCGCGGTCTCCGAGTACGCGTCGATCGCCGTCTCGTCCCCCCGCGTGTGGTGGCGGGTGAGGGCCTGGGCGAGCAGGGTGACGTCGGCGACGGCGAGGTTGAGTCCCTTGGCGCCGGTGGGCGGCACGATGTGGGCGGCGTCGCCGGCGAGGAACAGCCGGCCGTGGCGCAGGGGTTCGGCGACGAAGCTGCGCATCGGGGTGATGCTCTTCTCGGTGATCGGGCCGCGCCGGAGGGTCCAGTCGCCGTCGACGGCGAAGCGGGCGTCGAGTTCGTCCCAGATCCGCTCGTCGGACCAGTCGTCGACGCTGTCGTCGGGGTCCACCTGGAGGTAGAGGCGGCTGACCTGCGGCGAGCGCATGCTGTGCAGGGCGAAGCCGCGTTCGTGGTGGGCGTAGATCAGCTCGTCGCAGGAGGGCGGGACGTCGGCGAGGATGCCGAGCCAGGAGAAGGGGTACGTCCGCTCGACGACCTTGAGCAGGCCCTCGGGGAGGGAGCGGCGGCCGATGCCGTGGAAGCCGTCGCAGGCGACGACGTACGCGCACTCCAGGGTGTCCTCCGCTCCCTCGTGCCGGTAGCGGACGGTGGGCCGGTCGGTGTCGGCGCCGTCCACGGAGAGCGCCTCCGCCTCGAAGAGGACGGTTCCGCCGTCCTTCAGGCGCAGTTCGATGAGGTCCTTCACGACCTCGGTCTGGGCGTAGACCATGACGGAGCGGCCGCCGGTCAGGGACGGGAAGTCGATGCGGTGGGAGTGGCGGTCGAAGCGGAGCTCGATGCCGTGGTGCTCCAGGCCCTGGCGGTCCATCCGGGCGCCGGCGCCGGAGGCGCGCAGCACGTCGACGGTGTCCTGTTCGAGGATGCCGGCGCGCTGGCGGCGCTCGACGTAGGCGCGGTCGCGCAGTTCGAGGACGACGCTGTCGATGCCCTGCTGGTGGAGCAGGTGGGAGAGGAGGAGGCCGGCGGGACCGGCTCCGATGATGCCGACGGTGGTGGTGCGGGGCATGGGTGGCTCCGTGGAGGTCGGTGGGGCGGGCGGGGGTTCAGGAGGCGGTCGCGTCCTCGGCGAGGACGCGCTGGGCCGTGGCGAAGGCGGCGTTGGCGGCGGGGACGCCGCAGTAGACGGCGGAGTGCAGCAGGACCTCGCCGATGTCCTCGGGTGTGAGTCCGTTGCGCAGCGCGGCCCTGACGTGCAGGGCGAGCTCCTCCAGGTGGCCGTGGGCGACCAGGGCGGTGAGGGTGATGCAGCTGCGGGTGCGGCGGTCGAGTCCCGGGCGGGTCCAGATCTCTCCCCACGCGCAGCGGGTGATGTAGTCCTGGAAGTCGGCGGTGAGCGCGGTCGTCCGGGCGACGGCCCGGTCGACGTGCGCGTCGCCGAGGACCGCGCGGCGCACGGCCATGCCCTGGGCGTGCCGGCTGCCGTCGTCGGCGGGGGCGCCGAAGTGGCCGAGGAGCGCGGTGAGGACGGCCTGCGGGCGTTCGGCGGGGGCCAGGTGGGAGGCCCCGGCGAGTTCCAGGAGGCCCGCGTCGGGGATGGCGTCGGCGAGCTCGCGGGAGTGGGCGGGCGGGGTGGCCGGGTCGGCGCGGCCGGCGACGACCAGGGTCGGGGCGGTGATCCGGCCGAGGGCCTCGCGCAGGTCGTACGTGGCGAGGGCGTCGCAGCAGGCGGCGTAGCCGTCGGGGTCGGCGGCGCGCAGATCGGCGAGGAGCCGGTCGGCGGTCCTCGTGGAGCCGAAGCCGGGCGTGAACCAGCGCGAGGCCATCGTCTCCGCCAGTGGCGCGGTGCCCTTGGCGCGGACGAGCTCGGCCCGCTCGCGCCAGCCCTCCGGCGCGCCGAAGCGGGCCGAGGAGCAGACGACGGCGAGGCCCGTGACCCGCTCGGGGTGGTGGACGGCGAGGTGGGTGCCGACGGCGCCGCCGAGGGAGATGCCGGCGTAGCCGAAGCGCTCGGCGCCGAGGTGGTCGGCGAGTTCGAGGACGAGCGCGGCGAGGTCGGCGACGGTGGCGGCCCCGGGGCCGGTGTCGGGCAGGGCGCCGGCCGGGGTGCCGCCGTGCCCGGGAAGGTCCCAGCGGACCACGCGGTGGTGCCGGGCGAGGGCGGCGGTCTGCGCGTCCCAGACGGCGAGCGAGGTCCCGAGGGAGGGGCCGAGGATGAGGACGGGGGCGTCGGCGGGCCCGTCGACGCGGTGATGGAGGGCGGGGGTGGCGCGGGAGGCGCCGGGGGCGCGGGCGGCTTCCGGGGCGCGGGGGGCTTCCGGGGCGCGGGGGGCTTCGAAGGTACGGGGCGCTTCCGGATCGCGGGCGGCTTCGGGGATGCAGGGGGCTTCGGGGGTACGGGGCGCTTCCGGATCGCGCGC
Source organism: Streptomyces sp. NPDC002825 (assembly GCF_040295385.1). NCBI lineage: Bacteria > Bacillati > Actinomycetota > Actinomycetes > Kitasatosporales > Streptomycetaceae > Streptomyces > Streptomyces sp. NPDC002825. The sequence continues at coordinate 16,944 of NZ_JBEOVH010000043.1, read as the reverse complement.
GGCTTCGGGAGTACGGGGCGCTTCCGGATCGCGGGCGGCTTCGGGGATGCGGGGCGCTTCCGGAGCGCCGGGCGGTTCCGGAGCGCCGGGCGGTTCCGGAGCGCGGCGCACTTCCGGGGCGACGGGCGCTTCCGGGGCGCGGGGCGCTTCCGGGGCGCCGGGTGCCGCGGTCGGGTCGGCTGCCTCGGCGGTGTTGGGCGCCGACGGGGCGGGCTGGGTCGCGTCGGGGGTCATGCGGGGCCTTTGCGGTCGGCGGAGGGCGGTCTCCGGAGGGCGTGGTCGACGAGCCGGGGGGCGGCGCCGGTCGCGGTCGTCGGGTCCGTGAGGGTCTTGAGGCGGTCCGGGGTCACCAGGTCGGCGAGTTCCGGGGCCTCGGCGAGGACGTCCGCGAGGTGGCGGCGTTCCGTCAGGGCGCGCTGGGCGGCCGTGTCGAGGAGTCGCCGGGCGGCACCGCGGCCGAGGAGCCCGGAGAGCTCCGCGGCGAGGCGTTCGCTCGCCACCAGGCCCCGGGTCCGGTGCAGGTTCTCCCGCATCCGGTCGGGGTGGACCTGGAGGCCCTCGGCCAGCGCGGCCAGGTGGTGGGCGGCGCCCCCGGCGAGGCGGAGGAGTTCGCGGAGGGTCTGCCATTCGGCGTGCCAGGCGCCGGCCGGGCGCTCGTCCTCGGCGGTGAGCGAGCCGAGGAGGACCGCGGCGAGCGCGGGGGCCTGGCGGGCGGCCGCGGCGACGAGGGTGGCGTGGACGGGGTTGTTCTTGTGGGGCATCGCGGAGGACCCGCCGCCCTCGCCCTCGGCGAGTTCGCCGGTCTCGGTGCGGCTGAGCAGCAGCACGTCGGCGGCCGGTTTGCCGAGCGCGGCCGCGGTGAAGGCGAGCGCGGTGCCGAGGTCGGCGACCGGGGTGCGCAGGGTGTGCCAGGGCAGGTCGGGGGCCGCGAGGCCCAGCTCGCGCGCGTACGCCTCCGCGAGCGCGGGCCCGCTGCCGGGCGCGCCGGCCAGCTGCTCGAAGGCCGCCAAGGTGCCTGCGGCGCCGCCGAGTTGGGCCGGTGGCGTGAGGGCCGTGAGCCGGTCGGCCGCGTCGAGGACGAGGCTGCGCCAGCCCGCCGCCTTGAGCCCGAAGGTGGTGGGGACGGCGTGCTGGGTGAGCGTCCGGCCCACCATGGGCGTGTCGCGGTGGGTCGCGGCGAGCCGCCCGAGAGCGGCCGCGGCGCGGTGCAGCGGGGCGGTGATCAGGGGCAGGGCGCGGGCCGCCACGAGCATCGCGGCGGTGTCCATGATGTCCTGGCTGGTCGCGCCCCGGTGGACGTAGCCGGCGGCGTCCGGGGGTACGGCGGCGGCCAGTTCGGCGACCAGCGGGATGACGGGGTTGCCGCCGCTGCGGGCGCGGAGGGCGAGCGTGCGCGGGTCGAACCGGTCGGTGCGGGCCGCGGCCTCGGTGACGGCGGCGGCCGCCTCGGCGGGCGCCTGGCCGAGGGCGGCCTGGGCCCGGGTCAGGGCGGCTTCGGCGTCGAGCATCGCCCGGAGGAAGGCCCGGTCGCCGGTGGCCGCCTCGACGCCGGTGCCCGCACGGACGGGGGCCAGGAGTCCGACGTCGTACGGCGCGCCGACTTCGTCCTCGTACGGCGCCGGGCCGTGTCCGGACTCGTACGGCCCTGGCAGGTGCCCGGTCTCGTACGGCCCCGGGTCCTGCCCGGACTCGTACGGCCCCGGGCGGCACCCCTCCTCGTACCGTCGCGGCGGCTGCTCAGCGGAAGTCAAGGAACACCGTCTCCTCCGGCCCCTGGAGGTGGACGTCGAAGCGCAGCGTGCGGGGCCCGGACTCGGCCGCGAGCAGGGTGGCGCGCCGCTCGGGCGGCAGCGAGGCGAGCAGCGGGTCGGTCTCGGCGGCCGGGCCCGGCAGGTAGAGGCGGGTGAAGAGGTGGTGCAGCAGGCCGCGGGCGAAGACGCAGACGCAGAGGTACGGCGCTCCGGCGGGCGGCAGGGTGCGTATCGCCCAGCGGCCGTCGGCGTCGGTCGCGACCCGGCCGAAGCCGGTGAAGGTGACGCCGTCCCGTCCTGCGTGGCCGCCGGTGACGGGGTCCTTGCGGAGGGAGCCGGGGGCGCCGGTCCGGTCCCCGTCGGGGCCGGGCTGCCAGATCTCCAGGAGCGCGTCGGGGACGGGGGCACCGGCCCCGTCGTACACGTGGCCGTGGACGGTGAGTGTGTCCGGGTGCCCGGCGGGGGCGATGTCGGGGCCGCCGGGGAAGGGCAGCGCGTACCCGTAGAAGGGGCCGACGGTCTGGGCGGGGGTCGGGAGCGTGGGCGTGCCGGTCATCGGCCTTCCTCGATCCAGGTCGCGGCGGGTCCGTCGAGGACGATGTCCCAGCGGTAGCCGAGGGCGTGTTCGGGGGTGGTGAGCTCGTGGTCGTAGGCGGCGACGAGCCGGGCGCGGGCGGCGTCGTCGGTGACCGACTGGAGGATCGGGTCGTAGGCGAAGAGCGGGTCGCCGGGGAAGTACATCTGGGTGACGAGCCGCTGGGTGAACGCGCTGCCGAAGAGCGAGAAGTGGATGTGCGCGGGGCGCCAGGCGTTGGTGTGGTTGCGCCAGGGGTAGGCGCCGGGGCGGATCGTGGTGAAGCGGTACGTGCCGTCGTCGTCGGTCAGGCAGCGCCCTGCCCCGGTGAAGTGGGGATCGAGCGGGGCCGGGTGCTGGTCGAGCTGGTGGGCGTAGCGTCCGGCGGCGTTGGCCTGCCAGATCTCGACGAGCTGGCCGCGCACGGGGCGGCCCGCGCGGTCGAGGATCCGGCCGGTGACGGTCATCCGCTCGCCCAGCGGTTCGCCGGCCGCGCCGCGGGTGAGGTCGGCGTCGAGCGCGGTGACGTCGGTGGCGCCGAAGACCGGCCCGGAGAGTTCGACGGCGTCGGGGTCGCGGACCGGGACGGGGGCCTGGCGCGGGTGGCGGAGGGCGCTGCTGCGGTAGGGCGGGTAGTCGCGGGCGGGGTGGTGCCGGGTCTCGCCGGTGCGGAGGTACTCCTCGCGCCGGGCGTCGATCTCCTTCGAGATGTCCTGCTGGGTCGGGATCATGCTGCGGTTTCCACCTTCACGGGAGCCGCCGTCAGGCGGGTGAGGTCCTCGGGGGTGACGCCGGGGGCGGTCTCGACGAGCCGGAGTCCGTCCTCGGTGACGTCGAGGACGCCGAGGTCGGTGATGATGCGGTCGACGCAGCCCCGGCCGGTGAGCGGCAGGGAGCACTCCTCGACGATCTTGGGGGTGCCGTCCTTGGCGGTGTGCTCCATGAGGACGACGACCCGGCGGGCTCCGTGGACGAGGTCCATGGCGCCGCCCATGCCCTTGACCATGCGGCCGGGGATCATCCAGTTGGCGAGGTCGCCGCGGGCCGAGACCTGCATGGCGCCCAGGATCGCGGTGTCGATGTGGCCGCCGCGGATCATGCCGAAGGAGAGCGCGGAGTCGAAGAACGCGGCGCCGGGCAGGACGGTGACGGTCTCCTTGCCCGCGTTGATGAGGTCGGGGTCGACCTCGTCCTCGTACGGGTAGGGGCCGACGCCGAGGAGCCCGTTCTCGGAATGGAGGACGACGTCGACGCCGTCGGGGAGGAAGTTCGGTACGCGGGTGGGCAGTCCGATGCCGAGGTTGACGTACGAACCGTCGGTCAGCTCGCGGGCGGCGCGGGCGGCCATCCCGTCCCTGGTCCAGCTCATCGGGTGCGTACCGTCCTTCGTTCGATGCCCTTGTCGGCGGCCTGTGCGGGGGTGAGCTCCAGGACCCGCTGGACGAAGACGCCCGGCAGGTGGACCTGGTCGGGGTCGAGCTCGCCGGGTTCGACGAGCTCCTCCACCTCGGCGATCGTGATCCGGCCCGCCATGGCGGCGAGCGGGTTGAAGTTGCGGGCGGCGCGGGCGAAGACGAGGTTGCCGTGGCGGTCGCCGCGGGCCGCGCGGACGAGCGCGAAGTCGGTGGTGATGCCGCGTTCGAGGACGTACGCGCGTCCGTCGTACTCGCGGGTCTCCTTGGGCGGGGAGGCGACGGCGACGGTGCCGTCCTCCGCGTACCGCCAGGGCAGTCCGCCGTCGGCGGCCTGGGTGCCGACGCCCGCGGGCGTGAAGAAGGCGGGGATGCCGCAGCCGCCGGCGCGGAGCCGTTCGGCGAGGGTGCCCTGGGGGGTGAGTTCGAGTTCGAGTTCGCCGCCGAGGTAGCGGCGGGCGAACTCCTTGTTGTCGCCGATGTAGGAGCCGGTGACGCGGCTGATCCGGCCGGCCGCGAGCAGGATGCCCAGGCCGCCGCCGTCGACGCCGCAGTTGTTGGAGACGACGGAGAGGTCTCCGGGGCCGTGGGCGTGCAGGGCGCGGATGAGCACGTCCGGTACGCCGCTCAGGCCGAAGCCTCCGACGGCGAGGGAGGCGCCGTCCTCGATGTCCGCCACCGCTTCCGCGGCGCTGGCGACCACTTTGTCCATGTAACGACCCGTTTCGCTGGGGATTCATTCGGGATTGACGCTGCGGTGTTCGCCTGCTGAACTTCAGTTCAGAATTTTGGCGGGGAGGAGTGTCCATCCACGCCACGGGCCGTGTCAACGGCGCGGGTACGGTTTTCCCGCGCGGCTCCCCGTGCCCGTTCCGCCCGCCACCGCACCGAGGAGTCCGGACGATGCCGCAGCCCACCGAGGCCCAGGGGGCACCCGACGAGCTGGTCGGACCGCTCGAACGCGGGCTCGCCGTGCTCCGCGTCATGGCCGCGGGGCCCGAGCTCCGGCACCGGCCCGGCGACCTCGCCCGGACGACCGGGCTCGCCCGCTCCACGATCGACCGGGTCGCGACGACGCTCGTCCGCCTCGGCGCGCTGCGCACCGAGGGCCGCGACCTGCTGCTCGCGCCCGGAGCCGCCGAGCTCGGCAACGCGTACCTGGCCTCCTGCGGGCTGCCCGGGCTCCTCGGACCGCACGCCGTCGCCCTCGCCGACGCGCTCGACGAGTCGGTGTCCGTCGCCGTCCCGGACGGCGACGGCGTGCGCTTCCTCGCCCAGGCCACCCGCCGCCGGGCGATGGCCATCTCCTTCCGGACCGGCGACCTCCTGCCGGCCGAACGGTGCGCTCCCGGCGCGCTGTTCGCCGCGCGGTGGGACGAGACGGAGCTGGAGGACTGGCGGGCCCGACGCGCCAAGGACCCTCTGGACACCGGCTTCCCGTCCGTACCGCCCCGTCCGCCGGCCCCGGCCGGGGAGGTCGAGAGCGAGTTCCTCGCCCGGGTGCGGGAGGCCCGCGAGACCGGTCTGGCGGTGGACGACCAGCTGATCGAGCCCGGTCTGCTCGCCGTCGCGCTGCCGGTACGGGGCCCGGACGGGGCGGTGGTCTGCGCGGTCAGCGTCGTCAGCCACACGAGCCGGCACAGCGCGCGGTCCCTCACGGCCCAGGCCCTGCCGCCGCTCCGGAAGGCGGTGGCGGCGATGGAGGCGGCCCTCGCGGCGCCGGGGGGTGCTTCCGGCGCCCTGCCGGAGACCGCGGCCACCGCTGCGGCGCCCGCCCTCAAGGAGGAGCTCGGCTCCGGGTTCCTGCAGTCGCTCGCACGCGGGCTCGACGTCCTGCGCGCCTTCGGCTCTGCCCGGGGTCCGCTGCGGCTCGCCGAGCTCGCCCGGCTGACCGGGCTGCCGCGCGCGACCGCCCGCCGGTCGCTGATCACCCTGCGCCATCTCGGGTACGTACGGGAGGAGCCCGACGGGTTCCTCGTCCTGCCCCGGGTCCTGGAGCTGGGCTACGCCCGCCTCTCCCGGCTGAGCCTGCCGGAGATCGCGACCCCGCACCTCGTCGCCCTGGTGCTGCGCGTGCACGAGTCCGCTTCGGTCGCCGTCCTCGACGGGGACGACATCCGGTACGTGGCCCGGGTCGCCTCCACCCGCATCATGCACATCGACATCACCGTGGGCACCCGACTGCCCGCGTACGCCACCTCCATGGGCCGGGTCCTGCTCGGCGCCCTGCCGGAGGCGGAGCGCGCCGCGCGGCTCGGCCGGATCACGCCGGAGGCGCTCACCCCGCGCACGGTGACGACCCGCGAGGGGCTCGACGAGGCCGTGACGGCCACCGCCGCGCGGGGGTACGGCTGGGTGGAGCAGGAGCTGGAGGAGGGGCTGCGCTCGCTCGCGGTGGCCGTCACGGACGGCGCGGGCCGGGTGGTCGCAGCGGTCAACGTGGCCCTGCACGCGGGCCGGGCCACGCCGGAGGAGAGCCTCGCGGCCCTCCTCCCGCCGCTGCGCGAGACGGCCGCGCTGATCAGCGCGGACCTGGCAGCCGTGGGACGCTTCTCCCCCGTCACGACGGGCTGAGCGCTTCCCGTGACGACGGGCTGAGCGCTTCCCGTCACGACGTGGGCTCGGCCGCCCCGCACGGCCCCTTCGTCACGGCGGGCTCGGCCGCCCCGCACGGCCCCTTCGTCACGGCGGGCTCGGCCGCCCCGCACGGCCCCTTCGCCACGGCGGGCTCGGCCGCCCCGCACGGCCCCTTCGCCACGGCGGGCTCGGCCGCCCCGCACGGCCCCTTCGTCACGGCGGGCTCGGCCGCCCCGGGCGGCTCCCCTGTCGCGACGGCCTGAGCCGCCCCGCATGCGGTACTACCGTGCAACCGCGGCCACGGCGACGATCGCCCGCACCTGGGCGATGATGTCGAGCCGGTTCCGTACGAACTCGGCGTCGGTGACCGTACCCGTCGCCGGGTCGGTGTTGCCGGGGCCGAACTGGAGGACCGGCGTATGCACATGGCCGCCGGGCAGGTCCGTCAGGCCGAGGCGGTCGCGCAGCAGGGTGGCCCGGTAGGCGATCTCGTTGGACAGGTAGTTCCCGCCGCCGCCCGCACGGGCCGCCGAGCCGGGCGTGGGCCCGCCCGGGCGGACCACGGGCGTGTCGGACCCGGCCGGCAGCTCGGTCACCGAGGTGTTGTCGTACACCGGGAAACGGCCGGTGGAAGCCGCCGTGATCGCCGCGTACGGAAGGGTCGTCGACGTCCACTGGGGCTGCGTGGCCGGAGCGGAGACGGGCACGGTCCCGGTGCGGGACAGGTTCTCGTTGTCGGGGAAGCCGCCGCGCCAGGCGCCGTTGGTCCGCTCGATGTCGAAGCGGCCGGGGCGGCCCTGGCTCACCGTGGTGAAGAGGTCCACCTCCGGCAGGTGCGGGCACAGGGTCCGCTCGACCGTGCCGTCGGCGAAGTCCTGCCAGCGGACGGGGAAGACGGCCGTCTCGACCCGGGCGAGGGAGCCGTCGGAGGTGCGCAGCCAGGTGCCGTCGAGGGCGAGCGCGGTGGCCCCGGACGGGTTGCTGATCCGGGTGTCCCGGTCGAGCGTGAACGGATCGAAGCCGGTCAGCAGGATCCGCTTCACGCCCTTCCCGGCCGGGTAGCGGATCGAGTCCTGGCCGCGCGAGGACCGTTCGAGCCGGTCGAGCAGCCGGGTCCTGCCCTCCTCGGTGATCGTGAAACCGGGCTGCCAGGTCCGGAGTTCACGGGTGAGCGCGAGGCGCGACCAGTAGAGCGGCCGGTCGTCGTCCCGCGACAGGTCACCGCCCGCCTCGCCCCGGCCCTGCGCCCGGTCCACGGCCCGGCGCCAGAGCCCCGATCCGTACCGGCCGACCGTCCGCTCGGCCGCGGCGAAGGAGTCGGCGCGGGCGAGTGCCTCGGCGAACTCCGGGGCCAGGGAGGCGAATCCGCTGCGCCGCAGGATCTCCTGGGGGGCGGCCCGGTCGAGCCTGGCCTCCTCGACGGTGACGGTGGCGGGCTCGGCCGCCGGGGCGGGCGGGGTCGCCAGGGCCAGGGAGACTGCGGCGAGGGGGAGGGCGAGGGCGCTGCGTATGGAGAGCACGGGGGTCCTTTCGCGCGGGCGTGTCGCTTCGTCAGAAGTCTCTCCACGCAAGGCGCCTCGCGCTACGGGGCCCCCACGAGCCCCTGCGGCGAACTCAGGCGACTGCAGCCCCAGCAGCACCCCGTCTTCAGCTCACGCCCCTCGTCGGCCCCGGCTCACCCGTCCGTCGGCCTCAGTGCCTCCACCGCGCTCAGCATCAGTTCCAGCGCGAACGGGTAGCCGCTGTCGCGCATGTCGGCGGCCAGGAGCGGGAAGGTCGCGGCGATGTTCGGGTGGGTGTCGGGGGACAGCCGGCCGTAGACCGCGTGCCAGACCTCCGCCTCCTTCTCCTGGGCCGCGGGCGGCAGGGCCAGCGCCGCCGCGTCCTGGGCCGCGAAGGCGAGGGCCTGGTCCACGAAGGCGTGGTAGATCCGCACGGCGAGGGCGTCCGGGAAGCCCGCCGAGCGCAGGACGCCGAGGATCCGCTCGACGGCCCGGGTCTCGTACGGCCGCCCCGTGGTCCGGTGGGCCGCGAGCGCCGCCGCCTGCGGGTAGGCCTGGTAGCAGCCGTGGATGCGAAGGCCCAGGTCACGCAGGTCCGCCCGCCAGTCGCCGGTGGCCGTCCAGCCCTCCTGCGCGCGGCCGATCATCTCGTCGGCGACGGCGAGCAGCAGGGCGTCGGTGTTCCGGAAGTAGCGGTAGAGGGCCGTGGGGTCGGCGCCGAGCGCGGCGCCCAGCCTCCGTACCGACAGGGCTTCCGCGCCGTGCTGCGCGATCAGGCGCAGCGCGGTCTCGACGATGAGCCGCTCCGAGAGGACGGCGCCCTGCTTGGTGGGGCGGCGGCGCTGCCGGCTGCCTTCGGGGACCACGCGTTCGGACATGACCGGAACCTTACGTCAACACCATTGACGTGTAAACGGCCCGCCCGCTTCCATGGCGCCCACCGACCCACACCACTAGTTCTGGAGCGCCCATGACCACGGCCGATCTGGTCTTCACCCGCGGTCCCGTCTTCACGGCGGACCCGGCCCGCACCCGGGCGACCTCGCTCGCCGTCGTCGGCGAGCGGATCGCGGCCGTCGGCCACGACGAGGTACGGGACCTCATCGGGCCCGGTACGGAGGTCGTCGACCTGACGGGCAAGCTGCTGCTCCCGGGATTCCAGGACGCCCACATCCACGCGGTCTCCGGCGGCAAGGAACTGGCCGAGTGCGATCTGACCGGCACGGTCGGCGTCGCGGACTACCTGGAGCGGATCCGGGAGTACGCGGACGCCCACCCGGAGCACACCTGGATCACCGGCGGCGGCTGGTCGATGGAGAGTTTCGAGGGCGGTCTTCCCACCCGGCAGCTCCTCGACTCCGTCGTCCCGGACCGGCCGGTCCTGCTGTCGAACCGTGACCACCACGGCGCGTGGGCCAACTCCCGCGCGCTGGAGCTCGCCGGGCTCACCGCCGCCACCCCCGCCCCGGCCGACGGGCGGATCGAGCGGGAGGCGGACGGCTCCCCCAGCGGCATGCTGCAGGAGGGGGCGATCGGCCTCGTCGCCCGGCTGGTGCCGCCGACGACCGCCGAGGAGCGGCTCGCGGGCCTGCTGCGGGCGCAGAAGCTGCTGCACTCGCTCGGCATCACGGCCTGGCAGGACGCGCTGCTCGGTTCCTTCGGCGGGATGGCCGATCCCTCGGAGGCGTATCTGAGCGCGGCCGGTGACGGTTCGCTGACGGCCAGGGTGACCGGGGCGCTCTGGTGGGACCGGGAGCGGGGCGCCGAGCAGATCCCCGAACTGGTCTCGCGGCGCGAGAAGTTGAGCGCCGGCCGGTTCCGCGCCGGCTCGGTGAAGATCATGCAGGACGGCATCGCGGAGAACTTCACGGCCGCCATGACCACCCCGTACCTGGACGGCTGCGGCTGCGCCACCGCCAACAGCGGTCTGAGCTTCGTCGATCCCGAGGCGCTGCGCGGGTACGTGACCGAGCTGGACGCCCTGGACTTCCAGGTCCACTTCCACGCCCTGGGCGACCGGGCCGTCCGGGAGGCCCTGGACGCGCTGGAGGCGGCGATCGCCGCCAACGGGCACCGTGGCAACCGTCACCACCTCGCCCACCTCCAGGTCGTCCACCCCGACGACCTGGCCCGCTTCGCCGCGCTCGGCGCGATCGCGAACATCCAGCCGCTGTGGGCCGCGCACGAGCCGCAGATGGACGAGCTGACCATCCCGTTCCTGGGTCCCGAACGCGCCGCCTGGCAGTACCCGTTCGGCGATCTCGTACGGGCCGGGGCCACCCTCGCCGCCGGCAGCGACTGGCCGGTCAGCAGCCCGAACCCGATCGAGGGCATCCACGTCGCGGTCAACCGCCGCGACCCCGAGGCCCCCGACGACCGGGTCTTCTACGCCGAGCAGCGTCTCGACCTCACCACCGCGCTCGCCGCCTACACGGCGGGCACCGCGCACGTGAACGGCCTCGACGACACCGGCAGCCTGCGCCCCGGCCACCTCGCCGACCTCGTCGTCCTGGACCGCGACATCCTCACCGGCCCGCCGGAGGAGATCGCCGAGGCCCGGGTGGAGCGGACGTACGTCGGCGGCCGGCTCGTGCACGCGGTCTGACCCCCCTCAGCGACGCACCGACGAGCCCCGCACCTCCAGACGCGTCGGTACGAGCGTCCCGGCGGGCTCCCGGCGGCCGTGCTCCAGGACCGCGACGAGGTGCTCGACGCCGGCCTCCGCGACCGCCTCCGGCCGCAGGCTCAGCGTGGTGACCGGCGGCTCGGTGTGCAGGGCCGTGGCGTCCTCGCTGACCAGGACGACCAGCAGGTCGTCGGGGACCTCGAACCCGTGGCGGCGCACCGCCTCCAGGACGAGGGGCGGGCTCGCCTCGGCGACGACCAGGAGGGCGTCGGGCCGCTCCGGCCCTTCGCCGGCCAGGGCGGTCTCGACGGCGCGCACCACCGGCCCGTTGCCGGCCTCCGCGACGCGCACCGCCCGTTCCGGCAGGCCGTGGGCGGCGCACCACTCCCGGTGGGCGGCGTACACCTCGGTGTGGAAGCGGGTGGTGCTGTCCGGCACGACGAGGACGGGCCTGCGGGCCCCCTGCTCATGGAGGTGGTCGAGGGTCTCGCGGACCGCGCGGCCCGCGTCGACGTCCACCCAGTACGCCCCCGGCAGCCCCTCGACGGAACGGTCCGTGAAGACGGGGATGCCGGCGGCGAGGAGGTCCTCGACGACCGGGTCGTCGGCGACGGGGTCGGCGACGACCACCGCGTCGAGGGACAGGTCCGCCCACTCGCTCTGCAGGGAGCCGGCGGGCAGCAGCACCACGGCGTAGCCGCGGCGCAGCGCGCTGGCCGCCGTGGCGCCGGTCAGCCGGGCGAAGTAGGGCGACTCGAGAAAGGTCCAGGGAGTGGCGGCGAACTCGCCGACCACGTATCCGATCAGCCGGGCCCGTCCCGCGCGCAGCTGGCGCGCGGTGGCGTTGGGCCGGTAGCCCATTCTGCGCGCGGTCTCGCGGGCCCTCTCCCGTACCTCGGGGGAGAGTCTGCCGGTGCCGTTGAGCGCCGCCGAGACGGTCGTCTTGGACAGGCCCGCCTCGCGGGCCACGTCGACCAGGCGGACGCGCTGGATGGGCGGCGAGGGCTGTCCGCCGTGACGTGAAGCTTCGGTCATGGTGGTGATGCTGCCACCCTCGTGAGCTCTGCAAAACCGTTCCCGCAAAGTCGGGTGCAGGTCTTGTGCGGGAACGTTCCCGCACCAATACTCGCTCCATCCCCCCGAGCCCGTCACTACACCTGTAAAGGGGTGGGTCCCTCCCCATGCGCATGCCCAGAGCCCTCGCGCTTCTCGTCTGTACCGCCGCCCTCGCGGCCACCACCGGCGCCTGTTCCGGCGCCACGAACCCGCCGGCGGCCGGCGGCGGCACGAACTTCAAGGTCAGCCCCACCTCACCGCCCGCGCAGGGCCCGCTGGACTCCTTCACCTGGTCCCTGTACGCCGAGCCGTACACGCTCGACTACGCCCTCGCGTACGACTACCCGCCGAACACCGTCCTCGCGAACGTGTGCGAGCAGCTGCTGCGGGTCACTCCCGACCTGAAGATCGTGCCCGGCCTGGCCGTGAAGTGGACGCGTCCCGACCCGCGCACCCTCGTCTACACCCTGCGGCCCGGGGTGAAGTTCCACGACGGCACCACCATGACCGCCGACGACGTGGTCGCCTCCCTCAAGCGGCAGATGGCCCCGGAGACCGGCTCCCCCTGGGGCTCCTCCTTCAAGTCGGTCGACACCATCGAGAAGACCGGTCCGCTGGAGGTGACGATCCGCCTCGGCAAGGAGGACGTCCTCTTCTCCGAGCTGATGGCCGCCTCCCCCGGCACGGTCGTCAGCGCCGCCTCCCTCGCCAAGGAGGGCAAGGACTACGGAACCCCGAAGGGCAAGCTCAACTGCACGGGCCCGTACGCCCTCGACTCCTGGGCCCAGGGCGACAGCATCACCCTCAAGAAGCACACCGCCTACTGGGACAAGTCGCTCACGCCCAAGTCCGAGAAGGTGAAGTTCACCTTCATCGAGGACGCCGCGGCCCGCTCCAACGCCTTCCTGTCCGGGACGGCCGACGGCGGCTACATGGTCCCGTCGTCCTCGTTCGCCCAGCTGAAGGCCGGTGACAAGGGCTCGCTCCTCTTCGGCCCCAACACCGCCGCCGCGGACCTCGCGGTGCTCGACTTCCACGGACCGCTCGGCAACCTCAAGGTCCGCAAGGCCCTGTCGATGGCCCTCGACCGGAAGAACATCATCAAAGCCGCGGCCGGCGGCGTCGGCGTCCCCGCCAAGGCCCCCGCGGCGCGCGGCGCCTGGGCGCTGGCCCCGGAGAAGACGGCGGAGCTGTACGACACGCTGCCCGAGCCGGTGTACGACGTCGAGGCCGCGAAGCAGCTCGTCAAGGAGGCCCACGCGACCGGCCGGACGATCACCATCGTCACGAGCACGCTCGCGCCCGAGATCAGCGTCGTCGCCAACGCCGTGCAGGCCGCCGGCCGGCAGATCGGGCTCGACGTCAAGCTGAAGCCGGTCTCGCCCGACGCGTACAGCAGCATCTTCGTCGACCCCGACGCGCGCGAGGGCATCGACCTGGTCATCACCAACGGCTACGACAACACGCCCGACCCGCTGGAGTTCTACCAGTACCTGCACACCGGCGACTTCGGGAACTACGGCCGCTGGTCCGACGCCGAGTACGACGTCGCCTTCGACAAGGCCAACTCCGAGCCCGACCCGGCCAAGCGCGCCGAACTCACCGCGAAGCTCCAGAAGATCGCGATGGACCAGCTGCCGGTCATCCCCGTGTACGAGGCGCCGTACTCGGTCTTCCTCGGCAAGCGGATCACCGGCGCGCCGACCGGCATCGCCCAGCTCTACTTCCCGTGGGCCGCGACGATCGGGGCCTCCCAGCGATGACGCGCTACCTCGTCGGACGGCTCCTCGGCCTGGCGGCGGTGCTGTTCGTGACCTCCCTGGTGGTCTTCGGCTCCGTCCACCTGGCCCCCGGCGACCCGGTGTCGTTCCTCCTGCACGGCCGCCCCGCGACCCCCGAGGCCGTGGCGGCCCTGCGGGCGGAGCACCACCTCGACGACCCGCTGGTCACGCAGTACGCGAAGTGGCTCGGCGGCGTCCTGAGCGGTGACTTCGGCCGCTCGGCCCAGTACCACCAGGACGTGGCCTCGCTCATCGGCTCCCGGCTGCCCGGCACCGCCCTGCTCGTCGGCTACGCCGCCCTGCTCGTCGCGGTGCTCGGCGTCGCGGCCGGCATCCTCGGGGCGCTGCGCCCCGGCCTGCCGGACCGGGTGGTGCTCATCGGCACCGGTGTCGCCACCGCCACGCCCTCGTTCGTGACGGCCATCGCGCTCGTCTCGCTGTTCTCCGTGCAGCTCGGCTGGTTCCCGGGGCCGGGCGGCGGCACCCCGGCGGGCCTCCCCGACCGGCTGTACCAGCTGACGCTGCCGGCCTTCGCCCTGGCGCTGTCCTTCGCGGGACTCCTCGCCCGGGTGACCCGCTCGGCGATGCTCGACGAACTCGGCCGCGAGCACGTCGAGGTGGCGCGCGCCCGGGGCGTCGCGGGCCGGTCCGTGGTCCGCCGGCACGTCCTGCGGAACGCGCTCGGACCCGTCGTCACCGTCGGCGGCACGATGCTCGCCGGTCTCCTCATCTCCACCTCGATCGTCGAGACCGCCTTCGACGTCCCCGGCCTCGGCTCGCTGCTCGTGCAGTCGGTCACCGCCAAGGACTTCGCGGTCGTGCAGGCGATCACGCTCCTCAGCGTGGCGGCCTTCGTCCTCGTCAACCTCGTCGTCGACCTGCTCGCCCCGCTCATCGACCCCCGTCTCTCCCTCGGGGAAGGCTCCTCATGACCTCCACCACCTCCGCGGTGCCGTACCGCAGGCCGGGGCTGCGCGCCCTGCGCCTGTTCGGCCAGGGACCGCTCTTCGCGGTCTCGGTCGCGGTGCTCGCCCTGCTCGTCCTGGTCGCCCTGCTCGCGCCCGTCCTCGCCCCGTACGACCCCGAGGCGCTCGACCTGTCGGCGAGTCTCGTCGGCACCACCGGCGACCATCTGCTCGGCACCGACCAGTCGGGCCGTGACATCCTGTCCCGGCTGCTGAACGGCGCCCGCACCGGACTGCTCGGTCCCCTGCTCGTCGTCGGCGTCTCCACCCTGCTCGGCACGCTCCTCGGCGTGGTGGCGGCCTGGCGGGGCGGCTGGGTGGACACGCTGCTCTCCCGGTCCATGGACCTCGTCTTCGCGATCCCCGGTCTGCTGCTCGCGATCCTCCTCGTGTCGGTCGTCGGCTCGGGACTCACCGCGCCCGTGATCGCCATGTCCGTCGCCTACACCCCGTACGTGGGCCGGCTCGTCCGGGGCATCGCCCGGCAGGAGAAGGCCCGGCCGTACATCGAGGCGTACCGGGTGCAGGGCTGGTCCGGCTGGACCGTCTGCGTGCGCCATCTGCTGCCCAACATCGCGCCGACGGTCTTCGCGCAGTCCGCGATGAACTTCGGGTACGCGCTGATGGACCTGGCGGCGCTGTCCTTCCTCGGCTTCGGGGTGCAGCCGCCGGCCGCCGACTGGGGCGCCATGATCAACGAGGGGCAGGCGGCCGTCCTGCAGGGGGCGATGCTGCCGGCCCTCGCGCCCTCCGCGTGCATCGTGCTCGCCGTGGTGGCGTTCGGCATCGTCGGCGAGGGGCTCGCCGACCGGATCGCGAAGCGGGAACGGTGAAGACGATGAGCACGGAGTCGAAAGCGCCGGTCCTGGAGATCGAGGGCCTCGGCGTCCGCCTCCCCGGCGACCGCGCCGCCCGGCCGATCCTGGACGGGGTCGGTCTGACGGTACGGCCCGGGGAGACGGTCGGCCTGGTCGGCGAGTCCGGCTCGGGCAAGTCCGTGGCCTGCCGCAGCGTCCTCGGGCTGCTGCCGGCGGGCGCCCGCACCGAGGGGCAGGTCCGGGTCGCGGGGCGGGACGTCCTCGCGATGAAGCGCGCCGAGCTCACCGCGCTGCGGGCCCGGCAGGTCTCGATGGTCTTCCAGGACCCGCGCGCCTCCGTCAACCCGCTGCGGCGGGTGGGCGACTTCCTCACCGAGGGGCTGCGCGCGGCCGGGACGCCCGCCGCCGAGGCGACCGCCCGCGCCGAGGAACTCCTCGACGCGGTCGGCATCCGCGACCCGCGCGGCGCCCTGCGCCGCCACCCGCACCAGTTCTCCGGCGGCATGCTCCAGCGGGTCGTCATCGCGGCGGCCCTCGCGAGCGAGCCGGCCCTCCTCGTCGCCGATGAGCCGACGACCGCGCTCGACGTCACCACCCAGGCCGAGGTCATCTCGATCCTGGCCCGGCTGCGGGCCGAGCGGGGCACCGGCATGCTGTTCGTCACCCACGACCTCGAACTGGCCGCCGCGATCTGCGACCGGGTGTACGTCATGTACGCGGGCCGGATCGTGGAGACCCGGTCCACGGACGAGCTGTTCGACCGGCCCCGCCACCCGTACACGGCGGGCCTGCTCGCCTGCACCCCGCGGCTCGAACCGGGCGCGCCGGCGCCCCGGCCCATCCCGGGCCGCCCCGTCTCCCTCGCGGAGGCGCCGCCCGGCTGCTCCTTCGCCGCGCGCTGCGCGCACGCGGTGCCGCGCTGCACCGAGGAGAAGCCCGTGCTCGTACGCCACGGCGACGGGCTCGCCGCCTGCCACCGCGCCGAAGAAGGGATCACGCTGTGACCGTCACGCCCGTCGGGCTCGAAGAGGGCCTGGTCGTCGAGGGACTGCGCAAGCGGTACGGGGACCACATGGCCGTCGACGGCGTGTCGTTCGCCCTCGCGCCCGGGTCCTCCCTCGCCCTCGTCGGGGAGTCCGGCAGCGGCAAGACCACCACGGTCCGGATGCTCGTCGGTCTGGAACGCCCGGACGGCGGCACGGTCCGCCTCGACGGCAAGGACCGTTCTGCCCGGCCGCGGGGACGGGCCGAACGGCTGGCCCGGGCCCGGGACATCCAGATGGTCTTCCAGGACCCCTATCTGTCGCTCGATCCCCGGGTGACCGTCTCGGGCTGCCTCGACGAGGTCCTGCGCCTGCACACCGCCCTCGACCAGGCGGCCCGCCGGGCCCGGGTCGGCGAACTGCTCGACCAGGTCGGCCTCGGCGCCCGGGAGGCCTCGGCCCTGCCCCGGGGCCTCTCCGGCGGACAGCGGCAGCGCGTGGCGATCGCCCGTGCCCTCGCCGTGCAGCCCCGGGTCCTCGTCCTCGACGAGGCGGTCGCCGCGCTCGACGTGTCGATCCAGGCGCAGATCCTCGAACTGCTCGGCACGATCCGCCGCGAGTCGGGCATCGGCTATCTCTTCGTCACCCACGACCTGGCGGTGGTCCGGCACATCGCGGACGAGGTGCTGGTGCTGAAGTCCGGCCAGGTCGTGGAGACGGGCCCGACCGCCCAGGTCCTGGTCGCGCCGGAGCACCCGTACACCCGGCTCCTCCTGGACTCCGTGCCCCGCCGCCGGCGCCCGGCGGCATGAGGTGCGGGCCGCGCACGCCCCCCGGACAGCTCGGAGGCGGCTTCTACTACCCGCCGACCGTCCTCGACGAGTGCCGGCAGGACATGC
>NZ_JBEOVH010000042.1:0-57743 GCF_040295385.1 Streptomyces sp. NPDC002825 | reverse complement strand
GGCGCCGACGAGGACGGCATCGTCCGCTTCCTGCTCGCGGCCGGCGCGGTCGGCATGCTCTTCAAGGAGAACGCCTCGATCTCCGGCGCCGAGGTCGGCTGCCAGGGCGAGGTCGGCTCGGCCTGCTCGATGGCGGCCGGCGCGCTCGCCGAGGTCCTCGGCGGCTCCCCGGAACAGGTGGAGAACGCGGCCGAGATCGGCATGGAGCACAACCTGGGCCTGACCTGCGACCCGGTCGGCGGTCTGGTGCAGATCCCGTGCATCGAGCGGAACGGCATGGCGGCGGTCAAGGCCGTCACGGCGGCGAAGATGTCGATGCGCGGCGACGGCAGCCACCTGGTCTCCCTCGACAAGGTCATCAAGACCATGAAGGAGACGGGCGCCGACATGAGCGTCAAGTACAAGGAGACCGCGCGCGGCGGCCTCGCGGTCAACATCATCGAGTGCTGAACCCGTTCAACCGCAACGGCCGAGTGCGCTGCCCGAGCCGCATCGCAGGGGCGCGAGGGCCACGTACGAGAACGTGGTCTCCGGCGCCTTCCTGATCGCCCCTGAAGGTACATCAGGACCCTGATGACGCCCTGCCCCTTACCGACGCTCGGCCGGTGCCGCCGTCGGCCGGGCAAAGGCCCAGGTCAGAGCCTCTTTGCGTGCCCCTGGAGGAAGCCGGGCTTCTTCGGTGAGTAGCTGACCAGGAGGTTCTTCGTATGCTGGTGGTACGCGAGCCGCAGGCCGCTTGACCAGTGGAAACGGCAGTCATGCGGGTTCGTGCCAGGGGCTCGGTCGCCCTGCCCGCCGGGCTTCCGGTGGGTTGCCGGGGCGGCAGCGACCCGATCGGCCGGGCAGGGGTGCATGCTGGGCACCAACAGCGGTCGAGTTCCTTTCTGGAGGTCGAAAGAGTGAACGGCGGCAAGGGGAGACGGCGCCTGGCAGCCCGCGCCTCGGCCGGGAGGGGTGCCGCGGCGCACCGCTCGGCCGCTGCTCGCAGGCGGCTCGGACGGACCGGACGCGAGGTCCCCCTCGACCGGCTCACCACACGCGGACGGCTCGCCTGGCTGAACTCCGCCGGCTCCAGGATCGGCACCACCCTTGACCTGGAGCGCACCGCCCAGGAGCTGGCGGAGTTCACCGTGCCCGATTTCGCCGACGGAGCCGCCGTCGACATCCTGGAGAGCGTCCTGCGGGGCGAGGAAGGCTCACGGTGGACGGGCGCGGGCGTTCCGCTCATGCGGGCCATCGCGGTGTGCGCCGTCGAGGAGCTCTCCTCGCTGGAGCCCACTCCTGTGGGCGAGACCTTCGGCCGCGCCGAGAAGGAGCACGAGACGCTGCTCCATCGCTACTGTCTGCGGCAGGGCAAGCCGGTGCTGGTGAGCCGCATGCGGAACGACGACTTCAGCACGGTCGCGCCGACGGAGAGCGCCGCGGCGAAGATGCGAGCCGCCGGCGTGCACAGCTATCTCGCGGTGCCGCTGATCGCCCGCGGGCTGCTGCTCGGCAGCGCGGACTTCGTCCGCGGCCCCGGAACACCACCGTTCTCCTCCACCGACCTCGCCCTGGCGGAACAGCTGGCCTCCCAGGCCGCCGTCTACATCGACAACGCCCGGCTGTACGGGCGCGAGCGCGAGCACGTCGTCTCGCTGCAACGGACTCTGCTGCCGCGCACGACCCCGCTGACACCCGGGCTGCGCGTCCAGGCCGAGTACGCGCCCTCGACCGCCCACCACGGAGTGGGCGGGGACTGGTACGACGTCATGGCCCTGCCCGGCGGACGTACGGCGCTCATGGTGGGCGACGTCATGGGGCACGGGCTGCCCGCCGCCGCCACCATGGGGCGTCTGCGGGCGGTGGCCCGCACCCTCATGACCCTGGACATGGCTCCGGAGCGCGTCCTGGCCCGCCTGGACCTCGCCACGCGCGACCTGGAGGACGAGCAGGTCGCCACCTTCCTCTGCGCCGTGTTCGACCCGGCCGACTCCACCTACACGCTGGCCAGCGCCGGGCACCTGCCACCCCTGCTCCTCGACGGGCGGGGCTCCGCCGAGTTCGTGGACGTACCCGTCGGCGCGCCGCTCGGCGCGGGAGTGATCCCGTACGACCCGGTCCGTCTGGAAGTCCCGGCGGGCGGCAATCTGGTCATGTACACCGACGGTCTCGTCAAGTCCCGGCAGAGGGACGTGGACCACCAGTTGAACGGTCTGCGCTCGGCGGCGCGCGCCCTGGCACCCGAGGCCCTCGAAGGCGGCGGCCTGATCGGGTGCGCTCCCGCCGACGCCGCCCGTTTCGACGAGGCCGTGCTCCTCGTCGCGACGACAGCGCCGGCCGCCTCGGACGGCCCGGCCGACGTGCGCGAGTGGCAGTTGCCGCAGGAAGGGCGCGCGGCGTCCGTGGCCCGGGGCCTGGTCACGGACCAGCTCGCCGCCTGGGATCTGACGGAGCTCGCCGACGTCTTCGAACTCGTCGTGTCCGAACTCGTCGGCAACGCCCTGCGCTACGGCAACGGCCCGGGCAGGCTCCGGCTGCTGCGCGGCGAGCGCCTCGTCGTGGAGGTGTCGGACACGGGGCCCGACCTGCCCCAGATCCAGCACGCGGATCTCAGCGACGAAGGCGGCCGGGGCCTCCAGCTCATCAACATGCTGTGCCGTCGATGGGGCTCGAGTCGCACCGTGACCGGCAAGGTGGTCTGGGCGGAACACAACCTGCCCTCCTGAGGACGGCCGCGAGGGGGAGCGTTCCCAGCTCCATGGGCACCCCACGGAGGGGACCATCTAGGATGTCGGCCGCGCGTCCATGTCACATGCGGTTGACGTCACGCGCGGTCGTGCGGCCGTGGGCCGCCCGTCAGGCTGTGTACCGGGTTGTTGTGCGTAACGGGGGAAAACTTCGGTGTTCGGAATCATCAGGCCATGCCGTCATCGCCTGGGCGAGGGTCTGCGTACCGAGTGGATGGCGCATCTGTGCGGTCTGTGCCTGGCGTTGCGCAGCGAGTACGGGCAGTTCGCGAGGGTGGCCACCAACTACGACGGCCTGATCGTCTCGGTGCTGACCGAAGCGCAGTCCGAGCGGACCGGCGACTGGCGGCGAGGCGCCGGTCCGTGCCCGCTACGCGGGATGCGGTCGGCGGACGTGGCGCAGGGTGAAGGCGCGCGGCTGGCGGCGACGGTCTCGCTGGTGCTGGCCGCGGCGAAGATACGTGACCATGTCGCCGACGGCGACAGCCTGTTGGGGCGCCGCCCGGTGACGCTTGCGGCACGCCGGATCGCCCAGGGCTGGGACCGCGCGGGCGCCGCGGGCGGCGAACGGCTCGGCTTCGACACCGCGGTGCTGATCGGGGCGGTGGAGCGCCAGCCGGAGGTCGAGCGGCTGACCGGTCCTGGTGGCTCGCTGCTGACGGTCACGGAGCCCACGGAGACGGCGACCGCCGCCGCCTTCGCTCACACCGCGGTGCTCACCGGGCGACCGGGCAACGTCGAACCGCTGGCGGAGGCCGGCCGACTGTTCGGCCGCCTGGCGCATCTGCTGGACGCGGTGGAGGACCTGGATGCGGACGAGGCGTCCGGCGCGTGGAACCCGATCGCCGTGACCGGCGCGGACCGGGCCGAGGTGCGCCGGCTCTGCGACGACGCCGTCCAGGGGATCCGACTCGCCCTGTCCGATGCCGTGTTCGTCGACGATCGGCTGGTACGTGCGCTTCTGGGCGGTGAGTTGGAGCGTGCCGTCGACCGGGTCTTCCACCCTCGGCACCGTGACCACCAGCACCGCCACGAGGCGAAGGGCCTGCGCATGCTGCCCTGGCTGGGGCGCCGTACGGCGACGGCGACACCCTCGGAGACCGCCACGGGCGCGACGTGCGGCGTCGGGGCGCTCGCCGGCGCGGCCCCGGAGGGCGCGTCGATGGCGTCGGGCCGGCCGGTGGAGGGACAGTGCCGGCGATGCCGCGAGTGGCGTCGACTGTGCGGCGTTTGCGGGTTGTGCCTCAACTGCTGCCGCTGTGACGCGGACACCGGCGACGACGGAGAGCCCTGGCAGTTCGGCGGCGGCAACCGCGACGGCGGCTCGGCCCGGGAAGGCTCCGGGGGCGACGGGTGGTTCGGCGGCCAGGGCGGCGGGAACTCGGGCGGCTCCTCCGGTGGTTGGGGTGGCGGCGGCCACGGGTCCGGTGGCTCGGGCGGATCCGGTGGCGGCTCCGGTGACGGTTGTGGCGGGGGCGGTGGCTGCTGCAACCCGTGCAAGTGCTGCTGCGACTGCTGCGACTGAACGGACCGGCCTCGCGCACGGGCGTGCCGGATCCGTGCGGCGAAGCCGGGCTTCGACTCCCGCCGGCGGCAGGACCATGCGGCCTGCGGGGGCCACCGGCGTGCGACCTGCGCGAATCCAGCCCAGGATGCGGCAGGATGGCCCGATGAACGTACAACAGGAAAGCGTGGCAGAGGAGTCCGTCGGGGAGCTCGCCCGGCGACTCCTCGCGGTGGACACGGACGGATGGACGCCGGAGGGTGTGAGGGCCGTGGCGGCCGGGCTGGGCTGGGCTTGGGGCGGGACGTCGGACGCTCCCGTGCTGATCACCGGTCGGTCCTCGGGCGATGCCCGCTTGCGGCCGGTCGGCGATTACGAGAAGCGTTACGTCGACGGCGAGTCGTACGTGGAGCTCGCGGTCCCGGTGGCGGTGCCCGCACCGGACGCCGCGGCGCAGGCGGCGGCCTTCCGTGCCGCGAAGGAAGAACTGACCGCGGCCCTGGGCAAGCCGTCCATCATGGGCTCGCACGGTGAGATGGGGCCGTTCTACGACAGCGAGCCGCTCTGGGGCGCCCCCTTCCTGCGCTGGCGCGGCAGGCCGGACACGCTCGAACTGCGTGCCGGGAAGTCGGGTCCGGAGCTGGTCCTGCAACCCACCGACCCCGCGGAGAACTGGTTCTGGCGTCAAGGCCACGGCGAGGAGCACGCGATCAGCGGCTTCTTCGGCAGCAACCGGGATCAGGCCAACGCCGGCCTCGGTTTCCCGGGCGGTTGGACCGCCCGTAGCTGGGAGACCGTCACCCGGTCGCTGGGAGATTTCCTGGGAGCGCTGCCTGCCGAGACCACGGCCCTGGGGATCCGGATCGGGATGCCGTTGTACGGGCGCGACGGTCGAAGCGCGCCCCTCCTTTTCGACGTGGTGTGCGGCGACCGGCTCTCGATCGCCTGCTTCGCCCCGGACCACATCGATCCGGCCGCACTCGGCTGGGGCACGGTCGCCGAATTCCCGGACACGGCGTCCGTCTTCGGCGACGACGATCCGGTGTGGCGCGTGGATGCGGGCGGCCCCGGCGAGCCGAAGGGCCGTGCCCTCGCCGAGATGCTCGTGGCCACGGCCAGGGCGGCGGGCGCGAGCGATCCCACCGACCTGATCGTCGGCGGCGAGGCGGGGTACGTGGACGGCTACGACGTCACCTACTACGGGCTGGGCCTGCCGACCGGCTGACCGGAAGGGCCGGTCACGACCGGGAGCGGTGCGGGCAACGGCGCTGGTGGAAACGGTCGGTCCCACCGGCGCCGTCGCTGTCGGGGATGGTGGAAACGGGCGGTCCCACCGGCGCCGTCGGCCTCGGGGACGACGACGGTGCGCCCGGCTCCGTCGGCGAAGGCGTGGACCCGCGGTTCCACGCCGTCCGCCCAGGCCGAGACCGGGTGGCACGACCGTGTCATCGGCAGGACTCACACCGGTGCACCCGGCACCCCGTGGGGAAGGGCCTGCCTGCACCAGATCGTCTTGCCGTACGTGGTGTGCCGGGTGCCCCACCCCTGAGTGAGCTGAGCGACGAGCAACAGGCCCCGGCCGCCCTCGTCGAAGATGCGGGCCCGGCGCAGGTGCGGAGCTGTGTTGCTCGCGTCGGATACCTCGCAGATCAGCGAGGTATCGCGAATCAGCCGCAGTCTGATCGGCGGCTCGCCGTATCTGATGGCGTTGGTGACCAGCTCGCTGACGACCAGTTCGGTGACGAACGACACCTCCTCCAGACCCCAGGCGTCCACCTGGTCGACGGCGAAGTTCCTGGCGCGCGGCACCTGCGCGGGGTCGGGCTCGACCTCCCAGTCCGCGACGTGGTGGGGGTCAAGCGCGCGGGTGCGAGCGAGCAGCAGGGCGGCGTCGTCGGTGCGGCGTTCGGGGAGCATGACGTCCATCACCGTGTCGCACAGGGCCTCCAGCGAGCCGGCCGAGTGTGACAGGACCCGCTGCAGCTCGACGATCCCCTGGTCGACCTCGCGCTCGCGGTTCTCCACCAGTCCGTCGGTGTAGAGGGCGAGCAGGCTGCCTTCCGGAAGCTCGAGCTCGGTGGCCTCGAACGGCAGCCCACCGATGCCGAGCGGCGGGCCCGGCTGTGCGTGCACGGGGGTCCTGGTGCCGTCCGGGAAGACGATCAGCGGCAGCGGATGGCCGGCGCTCGCCAGCGTGAAGCGCCGGGAGACGGGGTCGTAGACGGTGTACAGGCAGGTGGCCCCGGACTCGCCGGTCGGCTGGAAGGCGTCGGCCGGCCGGAGGTCGCTGCCGAGGTGGAGGACCAGGTCGTCCAGGTGGGTCAGCAGCTCGTCCGGCGGCAGGTCGACGTCGGCGAGGGTGCGGACCGCCGTGCGCAGTCGGCCCATGCCGGCCGCGGCGTGCAGGCCGTGGCCGACGACATCGCCGACGACCAGGGCGACCCGCGCGCCGGACAGCGGAACGACGTCGAACCAGTCACCGCCCACTTCCACTTCGGCCCCGCCGGGCAGGTAGCGGGAGGCCACCTCGACCGCCTCCTGGCTCGGCAGCCCCTGCGGCAGCAGGCTGCGCTGCAGGGTCAGCGCGGTCGTGCGCTCGCGCGAGTACCGACGGGCGTTGTCGATGGCGACGGCCGCCTTGGTGGCCAGCTCTTCGGCGAGGATCAGGTCGTCGGCGGTGAACGCCTCGGGCCGGTCGCGACGGGAGAAGGCGACGACACCGAGCAGCGCGCCGCGCGCCCGCAGGGGCACGGTGATCCGGCCGGTGAGCCCGTCTGCGGCGATGGACGCGTCGACCGACGGCGCGCCCGGTGGCCAGTGGGCGGGGTCGGCGGCCAGTCCCGGCCCGAAGGCCCATTCGCCGCCCTGGCCGGGATCGGCGGCGAGCTCGACCGTGGACACGCCGGTGGTCATGGCGCGGGCGGCGACGGAACCGCGAGCATGGCTGACGGGTGTCGCGGACCCGGATGCCCGGTCCGCCTCCTGCGTCGCGCTGCACTGCGCCGCACGGCTGAGCTCGATGCTCCCGCCGGGGCTGAACGCGGCCGCGGAAGGCGGTTCCTCTCCCCGCAGCACCTCGTCGAAGAGGTCCACGCTGACGAAATCGGCGAATCCCGGCACCGGAGTCCTGGCCAGCTCCTGGGCCGTGCCGATCACGTCGAGTGTCCGGCCGATGCCGCCGCCAGCCTCGTTGAGGATGAGCAGGCGCTGCCGGGCCCAGTACTCGGCGCTCATGTCGAATCCCCAGTTGGCGACCGCGCGGACCCGGCCCTCGGCATCTCGGACGGGCCACATGCTGGTGGCCCACGCATTGGCGTAGTTGCTGCCGAGCGGGCGGAAGACGGTGATGAGACGTGCGGGCTCGCCCGTCCTCGCCACCTCGGCGAGCTGGTTGGTGTAGGCCATGTCGTCCAGTTCCGGGAACAGCTCACGGTACTTCTCACCGAGCACCTGCTCCTCGGAGTGCGCCATCACCCGGCACGCCGAGGCGTTGACCCAGAGGAACCGCAGCTCAGGGTCGTAGACGCCCAGAGCGAAGGGGCACTGTTCGAAGGCCCGATCGGCGATCACCGGGCGGCGTCCCCATGGCTGGGCGGTCACCACGTGGCCCAGCACTCGCCCGTCCGGGCCGCGCAGCGGATGCGTCGCCAGCACGGCGTCCACCGTGGAACCGTCCCGGTGGCGCAGCGGCACGACTCCCGCGCCGCCGGAGCCGGTGCCGTGGCTCTCGAGGAAGTCGGATGGGCGATGGAACAGGTCGGACACGGGCCGCCCCACGGTCTCCTCCGCCGTCCAGCCCAGCAGCAGCCGCCCGCCCTCGCTCCAGCCGCTCACGGTGCCGTCAGGGTCGACCACGAGAGCGGCGGTCGGGGCATCCTGCTCGGCAGCCATCGCGCCACGCCTCCGTCCGGACAGCGTTGCTCGCCAGGGCCGGTGCCCAGCGGCTGCTTCCAGCCTAGGTCCGCGCCGTCCGGTACGCCGCCCCGGTCACGTGTCGTATCGGGTGACACACGTGGTGTGACCGTCGGTCGAGTTCGCGGCGGCAGGCCTTGCTGAACGCCTGGACGTCGGGGACGTATACGGTCAGCCGTCGATCTCTCGTAGAGGGGCGCCGTCGGCCCGTCCGGCGGCCGGCCACTGCCCCACGGCCGGGCTCGACAGGACCCTGGTCACCCCGAGACCCAGGTGACCGCCTCTTCCTTCTGGTCGGTGCGGAAGGTCCTGGTCTCTCCGGGAGTCATCCAGCCGAAGAGCGACGTGACGTGCGTCATCCACTCGATGTCGGTGACCAGTGCGATCCGCTTCCAGGCGCGCAGGTGTTCGACCCCGACCTTGAGGTCCTGCCACAGCGCCCCGCCCGACATGCCGTCGAAGTCGCGCACGACGATCAGGAACCGGACCTCACCCGTCCCCGCGGCCTCGACGAGCGCGGGGAGCACCGTGTCGCGGTAATCCTCGGCGGACAGCTTGCCGGATGCTTCGAATCCGATGACGCCCGCGGGCATTCCTTCGAGCTTCTTGATCATTGATGCCTCCGGTTCCGGTCGGGCCCACGGTGCCTTGAGGAGCCCGAACGCGGTACGGGCGCAGGCGCGGCCGCTCTCCAGTCTCGGGGCCGCTCGTCTCTCCTGACACGCGGAGCGCCCGAACAGGTGAACCGTGAGGGGTCCAGTGGCGAGGACGTGCGGGGTCCGGGCCGGGGAGTCCCTGGCCCGACCGGATCGCCCCCCTGAAGCCGTCCTCGGTCCGTGCTCAGCTCTCGGCGAGAAGGCGCGTGACCGGTGGCGGCGGGACGACCCGGTCGGCCCCGCACGGGCCCTGGCCGAGTTCCGCGATGCCGTGCGGAAGGCAGGTACGGGGCGGGAGGGTCAGACCACGCCGTCCTGCCACCACCAGGACTGCGACCCGTAGGGGTACTCGACCCGGGAGTCGACGTGCTGCCACGAGACCGTGTACGTCTCCAGGCCCGAGTAGCCGCAGGTCTCGGCCTTCTGGTAGATGCTCTTCGTGGAGAGGCCCGAGATGGCGACATCCGCGGCGATGCCGTACAGGTGCATGGAGTTGGAGGCGCCACCCACCGACGCGTTGTGGGAGATGCTGCGGAAGCCGGAGTTGACCGTGACGGGCAGGTCGCCGCACTTCTTGCGGAGCGCCTCCAGCTTGTACATGTTGCGGCGCACGTTCTCCTGGACGGTCGTGGCGCTCACCTTGCCGCCCGAGAAGCCGGAGCCGTCCTTGC
Source organism: Streptomyces sp. NPDC002825 (assembly GCF_040295385.1). Lineage (NCBI taxonomy): Bacteria > Bacillati > Actinomycetota > Actinomycetes > Kitasatosporales > Streptomycetaceae > Streptomyces > Streptomyces sp. NPDC002825. The sequence goes on along the minus strand of NZ_JBEOVH010000042.1, from coordinate 48,271 downwards.
TCTCGAACTCGGAGAAGTCGAAGTGCGCGGTCGATCCGTCGGAGTTCTCCAGGGCGTTGAGCCGGCTGAACGTCTGCGACCCCGCCACACCGTCCACGGTGAGTCCGTAGGCGGCCTGGAACCGACGGAGCGCCGCCTCGGTGCCGGGACCGAATTCGCCGTCCAGGGAGACGTAGGTCTGCTGGGCCGAGCCGGCGGCCCAGCCGGCGATCCGTATCTGGAGCTCCTTGACGGCCGCACCGCTGGAGCCCTGGGAGAGCTGTGAGGGCCAGCTGTAGGCGGCGGCCGGGCCGGCGAGGGCCAGGCCGGTGCCGACGGCCAGGCCGGTGGCGGCCACCGCGCCGGCGCCGTAGCGCAGCAGCGAGCGTCGGGAGAGGTCGGATGTCATGGTCAACTCCTCTTCGTCTAGTACCAGTTGTGGGACTGCCAGAAGGACCAGGCCGCGCACGGGGTGCCGTACCGCGACTTGATGTAGTCGAGTCCCCACTCGATCTGGGTGGCCGGGTTGGTCTGCCAGTCCGCTCCCGCCACGGACATCTTGTCGCCGGGCAGGGCCTGCGGGATGCCGTATGCGCCGGACGAGGGATTCGTCGCGTACACCTTCCAGTTGCTCTCGCGGATCCAGAGGTTGTCCAGGCAGTCGAACTGGCTGCTCACGGACCAGCCGTGCTCGGTGATCTTCCACTGGCCGGTGATCTTCACGGTGCGGGCGATGTGCATCGCGTTCATGGTCGCGGGGCCAGTGATGCCGTCGGCGGACAGGCCGTTCGCCTGTTGCCAGGCCGTCACCTTGGACTTGGTGCCGTCGCCGTAGGCGCCGTCGGCGGTGGTGCCGACCTTGCGCTGCACCTCCATCACCTTGTTGTGCAGGGCGAGTTCGGTGCGGCTGCCGTAGTCGCCGTCCTCGGCCAGACCGTTGTCGTGCTGGAAGGAACGGACCGCGGAGCTGGTCTGGGAGCCGTAGACGCCGTCGATGCCGCTGGACGGCAGGTAACCGATCCCCGCGAGATTGCGCTGGAGCCAGGTGGTGGAGTCCAGGGCGTGTGCGGGAGCGGAAGGAACCAGCGTGGCGAGCAGGACGGCGAACAGCACGAGTGCCGCGCGGGCGAGGGACGGCAAGGGGGCCGGGACCCGGGAGGCGGGAAGGGTCGTACCGATGGGTATCACTCCGATTCCTTGTCTTCGCGGGTTGATGCCGATGTCTCGACGGACGCATGCCGAGATGGCCAAGTCGTTTGTTGTGCAGGCGACTTGATGCTGAAGCCATGGTGCCGTCGGGGTTCGTGATGCGGGAGTCCCTTGGCAGCGGTACGGGACGGGCCGGGACGTTCGGTGCGCACGGGACGGGAAAGTGCGGGACGGATTCCGGCGACAGCCGCCACCCGTGGCAGGCTCGGCGTCCTTCCGGCCGGCACGAACGCCAGTCGGCATGGCGGTACGGGTGCGTGGACCGGACAAGGTCCGGATCTTGAAGTCGCTTCGGGTGGCGCCTGCGCCGCGGGCCCACAGGCCGGCTCGGGCTGTCCGACGGCTTGGCCGACCATGATGTCGAAGTCGGCCAAGCGGTTCGCGACGCCGTCCTCAGCGCATCAATTCAGCAGAAGGGCCAGACGCCCGCACTGCCGGCGCCAGTCACTCGTCGTCCTCCTCGTCTTCGTCGTACCAGCCCTCGATCATGCCGACGAGCCGTTCGTCGACCGGGTTGTCGAACTCGTCCTCGGTGATGAGGAGTCGACGCAGCGTGTTCAGGGGGTACCAGTGTTCGCCGGGCTTGGCATCGGGTGCGCCGACACAGGGGGTGTCCAGGTATACGGGATCCGGGACCGCCGGATAGAACGCCGGGAGCAGGCCGAAGGCGACGTCCGGTTCGAACTTCCATACCCAGCCCGCGCGCCGTCGGCGCAGGGTCTCGCCGATGTACCACGCGGCGCCCTGGACGAAGGGGGAGCGGCGCTGTGCGGTGATCTCCTCCGACTCGGCGAACGTCTCCCTGACGAGGTCTTCCAGGGCATCGAGGGACGCGTCGGAGAAGTCGAACCGGCCGACGCCGCCGGCTTCCCGGGCCCAGTCCTCGAAGGCGGCCTGGCGTTCGGCGAGCCAGACCAGGAGGTCGGGGTGGCGGGTGGAGTCGTAGTCGGAGTGGGGTGTGGTCATGGGCCAGAACCTACCGAACCGTGCTGCCACCCCCGCAGGATCTTCGCGGAGTCATCACACGGCACGGCAACAACCGCTTGTACGTGGCGTGTTGACGGCCTCTAGGGTGGTGGAGCGGCAGGAGCGGGCACGATACGGGGGCCCCTTGTCCGGCCTGCCCTCGCAGTCTTGAGTCCCGTGGCCCCCACGACCAGGGACACTACGTGAGCACACCTATACGACAGCGCCTGAAAAGGCGCCTCTCTGCCGCGCTGGCGGTCGTTTCCTCGGCGGCGGTGCTGCTGCTCGGTCTGCCGTCCGTGGCGTCGGCCGCGCCCGGAGACTACGCGAAGATCACCGGCGGCAAGCGGTGCGATCAGCTGCACCTGAAGAGGACCGTCCCGCGTACGCCGAACAACTCGGGTGCACCGACGGGGGAGCAGTACTGGACGAAGTCCGGGCCGGACGAGGAGTACTACTACAACAACGCCTTCAAGGGCTTCGAGAACGTTCCCGCGCCCACGGCGGCCGAGCTGGGGCAGGTCACCGGCAGCCGCGCGGACATCGACAAGTGGGACCAGGCGTACGCGGCCTCCAAGGACCCGGAGGACATGCGCAGAGCGATCTACTCCCGCTACAAGCGGCACCGGAACGAGTCGAACAACCCCAAGCCGTTCGGCAGCTGGAAGGTCAACCTGATCAGCGCACAGGTCAGCAAGCAGAAGGGGGGCGTGTTCGAGGTCAAGGCGGTTCAGGACTTCAACATGGTCGGCCCCGACTGGCTGTGCGAGGTCACGATCGAGATCTTCGACAAGGACGGCAACAAGATCGCCTCCCGCCGGTACGACTCCTACAACCAGCGCACCGGTGAGCTGGGGGAGTTCAAGTCCGACGGCAAGCGCAAGCCGGCCCAGCTCCGGGCCGACAGGATCATCCTGCGGCACAAGGACGCGAAGTACGACTTCACCCGGCACCGCCTGACGATGTTCACCTCGGAGAAGCCGAACGGGGCCACCCTCCGCGACTACAAGGCCGAGAACGACAAGCTCCGGGCGGAGCGGGGGACCGGGAACAACCCGATCCGGATCGCGGAGCGCCGGGCGACCGCGAAGGGCCTGTGGCCGCAGACGAAGTACACGAAGACGTACAACGTGTTCAACCCGCTGCCGAACCGCGGCACCCAGGGCCCGGGCGCCTCGATGGCCTACGGTTCGGGACAGAACCCGGCCCAGGCCCGGCAGTTGCAGAACCAGTACCTGGCGAACAACGCCCGGTCCGCACTCGGCCGGGGCCCGGGCGGGGTGGACTTCTCCACCCTGGAGCTCCAGTACGTCGGCAACCCGGTCAAGGGCAAGGCCCTGGACTACTCCATGAAGGCCGACCTCATGCCCGATGAGGACGACAACCCGGGCTGGGGAGGACAGGCGAAGCTCGAACTGGCCTCCGACGCCCTGTTCACGTGGCTGGCGCTCACCCCGGACCGGCAGTGGGTGAACCTCAACCCCGACCAGCCCGACACCATCATGGACAAGGCGTTCGGTGAAACCGACGCCGGCCGTGTCCTCCTCGTGGCCGACATGGAGATGAAGCGGGACTTCTCCCGCGCCATGGACCCCAAGAAGTCCCCGGGCAAGGAGTTCATGGACGCCGCCCCCAAGGTCGACGGGGTGCCGTGCTGGGGATCGGGACGCAACTGGATCGTTCCCGGCCGGGCGAAGGTCCGCGAGCAGGACGGCGGGATCTACATCCTCGACGCCCCGCTGGAGGTCAACCACGCGGCGATGGACTTCGCCACCCCCGTGCAGGGAGAGGACTGCTCGAAGAAGCTCAGCAAGGAGGAGAAGGAGCGCAGCCACCGGCTGATCACCCAGTACCTCGTCCCGCACGTCGAGAAGCAGATCAACACCGACCCCAAGTACGCCGACCTGCGCCGCGTCTACAAGTCCCGTGTCGCGGCCGAGTGGATCCGGCAGCAGGACGCGAAGAAGGCGACCGACTTCCGTCCCATCATCAACAGCAACAACCTGAAGCGGTGGCCGCTGCGCGGTGAGAACGCCCACTGGGACAAGCGGACCGTGTGGCAGGAGATGGTGAAGTCCTTCACCAAGGGCGAGTTCACCTACGAATGGCCCCTCGGCGACGGCCGGATCTACACGTTCTTCGTCGGCGGCGTCGACTTCGCAAAGGTTCCCAAGCGGAACATCACCGGCGTCGAGTTCACGGCGCAGCACCGTGAACTGCCCCGTACGACGCAGGACTCCGTGCGCACGGAGACCTCCGCCCGCGACAGCGACACCGCGTTCCTCGGCGGCAACGGCGCCGCCGTGACGGATGACGGGAAGCCCGACCCGACGCCGAAGCCGACCCCGAAGCCGACCGACCCCACCGATCCGCCCACGTCGCCGGGCCCGGACCCGACCAAGCCCGGCAACGGTGACACCGGCGGCACCGGGGGCGCGACGCCTCCGGCGAACCGGCCGGACCCGGACGGCGGCCTCGCCGACACCGGATCGGACACCCCGATCGGCCTGATCTCCGGCATCGCCGCGGCGATCGCCGCCACCGGCGCGGCCCTGGTGTGGTGGATGCGGCGTCGCCGCACCGTCCAGGAGTAGCACGAACGAGCAGCACGAACAGGAAGGGCTCCATCCCGGTTCGCCCCGGGGTGGGGCCCTTCCCCTGTGTGCTCCGGGTGCCGGACCAGGTACCTCGACCGTTCCCGTCGGCACGGGCCGCACCGACCGCCCGCGGTCCAGGCTTTGGCCGTATGCCTTCGTCGAGGCTAGGGTGTGCCGCCTACTCGGCGGATCGCTCCCCTGGAGAAGGTGGGAATGGGGCTCATTCATGCAGACCACGCGGGACTGGTCGTCGCGGCGCAGGCCGGTGACGATCGGGCGCGCGAGGAGCTGATCGCCGCGTACCTGCCGCTGGTCTACAACATCGCCGGGCGAGCGCTGAGCGGACATGCCGATGTCGACGACGTCGTCCAGGAAACGCTGCTGCGCGTGGTGCGCGACCTGCCCGCCCTGCGTGCCCCGGAGAGCTTCCGGTCCTGGCTGGTGTCGATCACGCTCCGCCAGATCAACACCCACTGGCAGCGGCAACACGTGTTCGCCGACCGGACCACGGGCATCGACGAGGCACACCGCATACCGGACGCCGGCGCCGAACCGGTGGACGTGACGATTCTGCGGCTGCATGTGTCGGACGAGCGCCGCCGGGTGGTCGAAGCCGGCCGGTGGCTCGACCCGGACCACCGGGTGCTGCTGTCGCTGTGGTGGCAGGAGTGCGCCGGCCTGCTGAGCCGGGAGGACATCGCCGCCGCGACGGGGCTCACGGTCGCCCACGTCGGCGTGCGCCTGCAGCGCATGCGCGAGCAGCTGGAGTCGTGCCGGACGATCGTCGCCGCGCTGGAGGCCGACCCGCGCTGCCGGCAGTTGGACGAGAGCGTCGTCGGCTGGGACGGTCACCCCGCGTCGGTGTGGCGCAAGCGGATCGCGCGGCACACCCGTGACTGCCCGGTCTGCCTGGCGGCGTCGACGGAACGGGTTCCGGCCGATCTCCTGCCGCTCGGCCTCATGACGCTGGCCGTCCCGGCAGGCCTCATGGCCGCGCTGGCCGCCAAGGGCCTGCTGTCGGGTACGGCCGCCGGCGCCGCCGGGCTGGCCACGGCACCCGTCGCCGTCGGCGCGTCCACCGGGGGAGGCGGTCTGCACGGCGTGCTGTTCGGCAAACTCCACGCGGTGACCGCTCATCCGATGGTGAGCCTCGCCGCCGGCGCGGTGCTCATCGCCGGGACCGTCACCTACGCGGCCTGGCCCGAACCGGCGCCCCGGGAGCCCGGCGTCATGGCCGCTCCCACGGCCGGCCATGCCGCGCCGACCCCGTTGCGCACCACCGAGTCGGCCGAACCGTCCCCGACGAAGCCGGCCTCGCCGAGGCCCTCCCCGACGAGCCCGTCCGCCGCTGCGGGAACCGTTCCGCTGGGCGCGCGGTCGCTCGAGTCCGCGGACCGAGCGGGGCTGTTCGCCACTTACGACGGCGACTTCGTGACGCTCGGTCCCGTCTCCGCGTCCAGCAGCGCGCAGGCACGACAGCGAGGCACCTTCACGGTCATCCGAGGGTTGGCGGACACACGGTGCGTCACCTTCCGGGCCGCGGACGGCCGCTATCTTCGCCATCACTACCTGCGGCTGCGGCTGAGCACCGACGACGGCAGCGCACTGTTCCGTGAGGACGCGACCTTCTGTCCCCGTCCCGGGGCGGTCGCCGGATCGGTGACCCTGCACGCGCACAACTATCCCGGCTCGGTCCTGCGCCACCGCGACGGCGGTATCTGGCTCGACGGTTCCGACGGCACACCTGCCTTCGCCGGCCAGGCCTCCTTCATCGTGCGCGGTGCCTGGGCCTGAGCACCGGCTCCTCGGCCGATCCGGCCGATTCCGCACTGAGGCTGGTGATCCTCCAGCACGTCCGACCTGGGCCTGAGCACCCGCTCCTCGGGCGATCCGGCCGAGGCACGTAGTGACGGCCGGTGGTCCTCCAGCACGATCCGACACGACTCCTGCACCACGCCGTGACCCGCGTTCACCGTTGATCGGTCCGGCCGTCCCCTCTCCGCGGGCGCGACCGGGCCGAGGCGCCCGCATAACGCTTTCTGCCTGCGAGATGCATCACGGGGCAATCCTGCGGGCGGCGCGACTTTTCTGTTACGAGCCCGCGCGCTCGGAAGCCTCCACTTCAGGGTGTTCTTCCCGCTGCCCGCCATGACGTACCGGCGCGGCAGGCGGACTTCCCCCACCGACGTATCCCCTGAAGAAAGTTCCTCCCATGACGCAGCGCATCCACCAGCTCCGGGCGACCGGTACGCAGGACCCCCGAGGAGAGTCATGAAGGGCCTGCACCGGCTCCGCCGGCGTCGCCGGACGGCGGCGGTAGGACTGTCGGCCGCGGCAGTGGTGGCGGGTGTCGTGACGCTCCTCCCCAGCTCCGCCGGAGCCGCCGGCCTGGGGACCCAGGCGGCCCCCTCGGGCCGGTACTTCGGCACCGCGGTGGCAGCCGGCAGGCTCGGCGACTCCGCGTACACGGCGATCGCCGACCGGGAGTTCAACATGATCACCCCGGAGAACGAGATGAAGTGGGACGCCATCGAGCCGTCCCGCGGCCGTTTCGACTTCGGCCCCGCCGACCGGATCGTCGACCGTGCCCTGGCACGGGGCCAGCGCGTACGCGGCCACACCACGGTCTGGCACTCGCAGCTCCCCTCCTGGGTCGGCTCCATCCACGACGCGACGACGCTGCGTAGTGTGATGAACCACCACATCACGACCGAGATGACCCACTACAAGGGCAAGGTCTATGCCTGGGACGTGGTCAACGAGGCGTTCGCCGACGGTGGCAGCGGCGGGCTGCGGGACTCGGTCTTCCAGAAGGTGCTGGGCAACGGCTTCATCGAGGAAGCGTTCCGCACCGCCCGCGCGGCCGACCCCTCGGCCAAGCTCTGCTACAACGACTACAACATCGAGAACTGGTCGGACGCCAAGACCCAGGGCGTCCACCGCATGGTCAAGGACTTCAAGTCCCGCGGCGTGCCCATCGACTGCGTCGGGTTCCAGAGCCACTTCGGGGCGGGCGGCCCGCCGGCGAGCTTCAAGACCACCCTGGCCGGTTTCGCGGCGCTGGGCGTCGACGTCCAGATCACCGAGCTGGACATCGCCCAGGCGTCCCCCACCCACTATGCGAACGCGGTCAGCACCTGCCTGTCCGTTGCCCGGTGCACCGGCATCACGGTGTGGGGCGTGCGCGACAGCGACTCCTGGCGACGCGGCGAAAGCCCCCTGCTGTTCGACAACGACGGCAGGCCCAAGCCCGCCTACAGCGCCGTCATGAGCGCCCTCCATTCCGGCTCCGGCACCGGCCCGGGCGAGCCGAACGGCGGCACCGGTGAGATCAGGGGCGTGGCCTCCGGCCGCTGCGTGGACTTCCCCGGCTCCGCCACGGCCAACGGCACCCCGGCTGAACTGCGGGACTGCAGCGGACAGGCCGACCAGCGCTGGACCCACACCGCCGCGAAGCAGCTGAAGGTGTACGACGACAAGTGCCTCGACGCCAGGGGCAAGGGCACCACCAACGGCACCCCGGTGGTCATCTGGGACTGCAACGGCGGCGCCAACCAGCAGTGGACCGTCAACGCCGACGGGACGATCACCGGCGTCCAGTCCGGGCTGTGCCTCGACGCCGTCGGTGCTGCCACCGCGAACGGCACCAGGATCCAGCTGTACACCTGCGCGTCCGTCGGCAACCAGAAGTGGACCGGCCCCACCCCGACCGGCGCCGGCACGTGCGCCCTTCCGTCCACGTACAAGTGGAGTTCGACGGGTCCCCTCGCACAGCCGTCGAACGGGTGGGCCGCGGTGAAGGACTTCACCCACGTGCTGCTTGGCGGCAAGCACCTGGTCTACGCGTCGAGCGCGTCGGGAACCTCGTACGGCTCGATGGCGTTCAGCCCCTTCACGAACTGGTCCGACATGGCCTCGGCCGGCCAGACGAAGATGAGCCAGAACGCGGTGGCACCCACCCTGTTCTACTTCGCGCCCAAGAAGATCTGGGTCCTCGCGTACCAGTGGGGCGCGTCGCCCTTCAGCTACCGGACGTCCACCGACCCCACCAACCCCAGCGGCTGGTCCGCGCCACAGCCGCTGTTCACCGGCAGCATCCCCCGCACCGAATCCGGCACCGGCCCGATCGACCAGACCCTGATCGCCGACGAGAAGAACATGTACCTGTTCTTCGCCGGTGACAACGGCAAGATCTACCGGGCGAGCATGCCGATCGGAAACTTCCCGGGCAGCTTCGGCTCGTCGTACACGACGGTCATGAGCGACACGGTGAAGAACCTCTTCGAGGCGCCGCAGGTCTACAAGGTCAAGGGCCAGAACCAGTACCTCATGATCGTCGAGGCCCGGGGCGCGAACGAGCGCCGCTACTTCCGCTCGTTCACCGCCTCCAGCCTGAGCGGTGCGTGGACCCCGCAGGCCGCCGGCGAAACCAACCCCTTCGCGGGCAAGGCCAACAGCGGTGCCACCTGGACCGACGACATCAGCCACGGCGACCTGGTCCGCAGCACCCCCGACCAGACCATGACCATCGACCCCTGCCACCTGCAGTTCCTGTACCAGGGCAAGTCCCCCACCGCGGACGGTCCCTACGACCGACTGCCGTACCGGCCGGGTGTCCTCACCCTGCAGCGCTGACCCGCCGATCCACGGTTACACAAGGAGAAACACCCCCCATGAACAACCCCACCAACGCCGGGCGCCGCGGACGCCACCGCCGTCGCAGCACCGCCACCGCCCTCCTGCTCGGTGTGCCCGCCACCGTCGTGCCGTACCTCCTGTTCGTGCAGGACGACTCGCAGGCCGCGACGGTCGACGGCAGTGCCTACTACCGGCTCGTCTCCGTACGCAGCGGCAAGGCTCTGGACGTCAACGCCTTCTCCACCGCCGACGGCACCCGCATCCAGCAGTGGACCGACCAGAACACCGCCAACCAGCAGTGGAGGCTGCGGTCCACCGGCGACGGCTACTACGAGCTGGTGAACCGCAACAGTGGCAAAGTGCTGGGCATAGCAGGCGATTCGACTGCACAGGCGGCTGCCGCCGAGCAGCAGACCGACAGCTCCTCCGCCTCCCAGGAGTGGCGGATCGACGAGGTGAGCGGTTCCGACGCCGTCACCTTCACCTCCCGCAGGAGCGGCCAGGTCCTGGACGTGTCCGGAGGCTCCACGGCGGACGGTGCGGCAGTCATCCAGTATCCCGGCCACGGCAGCACCAACCAGCAGTGGAAGCTGGTGAGGACGGCCGAGACCCCGGCCACCGGGACCGGACCGTACGTGTGGAACAACGCCCAGGTGGTGGGCGGCGGTTACGTCACCGGTCTGGTCTTCAACCCGCGGGCGCAGGGCCTGCTGTACGCGCGTACCGACATGGGCGGCGCCTACCGCTGGGACAGCGCGGCCGAGCAGTGGGTCCCGCTGACCGACTGGCTCGGCGAGAAGGACTGGAACCTGCTGGGCATCGACGCGCTGGCCACCGACCCCGTCGACCCCGACCGGCTCTACCTCGCGGCCGGCACCTACACCAACGAGTGGGCCGGCAAGGGCGCGATCCTGCGCTCCACCGACCGGGGCCGCACCTTCCAGCGCACCGACCTGCCGTTCAAGCTGGGTGGCAACGAGGACGGCCGCGGGGCGGGCGAGCGGCTCGTGATCGACCCCTCGGACAACCGCACCCTGCTGCTCGGCACCCGTAAGAACGGCCTGTGGCGCAGCACGGACAGCGGTGTGACATGGACGCAGGTCTCCTCGTTCCCCGTCAAGGACGGGGCGAGCAGCGGCGCGGGCATCTCCTTCGTGACGTACGGGCCGGCCGGCAGCAAGACGGTCTACGTAGGCGTCGCCGACAAGTCCACCTCCCTGTACCGCTCCACCGACGGCGGCACCACCTGGCAGGCCGTCCCCGGACAGCCCACCGGCCAGTTCCCGCAGCACGCCGTCGTCTCCGGCGACGGCTCGCTCTACCTGACGTACACCAACGCCCTCGGCCCCAACGGCGTGACGGCCGGATCCGTGTGGAAGCACACGCCGAGCAGCGGGGCCTGGAAGAACGTCTCCCCCTCCCAGGGCGGCTACGGCTTCTCCGGACTGGCAGTCGACCCGCGCAAGCCGTCCACGGTGATGGTCACCACCCTCGACCGCTGGTGGCCCGAGGACGAGATCTACCGCACCACCGACGGCGGCACGACCTGGAAGGCCCTGGCGGACAAGTCGGTACGGAACGCCGCCGCCGCCCCGTACATCGGCACCCACACCGGGCACTGGATGACCGCCCTGGCCATCGACCCCTTCGACTCCGGACACGTGCTGTACGGCACGGGCAACGGCATCTGGCGCAGCAAGGACGCCACCGCCACCGACAGCGGCGGCACCAGCCACTGGACCGCCGGGGCGCGGGGGCTCGAGGAGACCGCGCTGATGGACGCGATCGCCCCGCCCGGCGGCGCCACCGTCATCACCTCCATGGGCGACCAGGGCGGCTTCCGCCACGACGACCTGACCAAGGTCCCGGCCGGGCGGCTGGGCAACCCGATGATGGCCAACAGCACGGACATCGACTTCGCCCAGGCCAACCCCTCGGTGATGGTCCGCGTCGGCCGCGGCGGCGCGCAGGACGGCGCCTACTCCACCGACGGCGGCATCAGCTGGAACGGCTTCAAGGCCGAGCCGGTGGCCGGCGCCCAGGACGGGCATGTCGCGCTCGCGGCCGACGGCTCCTGCATCGTCTGGACCCAGGCCGGTCAGGCCCCGTACCGTTCGACCGACAAGGGGGCGAGCTGGTCGCGGGTCAGCGGCCTGGGCACCGACGCCGTCGTCGTCGCCGACCGCTCCTCGGCCAGGACCTTCTACTCCCTGTCCGGTGGCACGCTCTACGCCAGCACCGACGGCGGCGCGGCCTTCACCGCCCGCGCCACGAACCTGCCCGCCGGCCGGCTCACCGCCGTCCCCGGCGTCGCGGGGGACCTGTGGATCGCCGGCGGCGGCAAGGGACTCCTCCACTCCACCGACGGCGGCCGCACCTTCACCACGCTCTCCACGGTGCAGTCCGCCTCCGCCCTCGGCTTCGGCAAGGCCGCACCCGGCGCCTCCTACCAGGCGCTCTACCTGATCGGCACCGTCAAGGACGTCACCGGCGTCTTCCGCTCCACGGACAAGGGAGCCACCTGGCTCCGCGTCAACGACGACGCCCACCAGTGGGGCGCCATCGGAGGCGTCGGCGTCATCACCGGCGACCCCGACACCTACGGCCGCGTCTACGTCGGCACCAACGGACGCGGCCTCCTGTACGGCGACCCGTCCTGACGCCGCCACCGGAGCGGACACACGGCTGACGTCCGGGCGGGCGCGCCGGCCGCACTGCGCCGGACGGTCGCCGCCCGCCCGCCGGGCTCCGCCCAGGCACTGCCGTCACCGATCACGAGCGCCCGGGGGCTCCAGCACCCGGGCGCTCGGAGCATCTCCTCAGCGCGCTGCTCGGCCTGTTCTTCACGGCTCTGGATGATCCGGGAGGAAGTTTCGGGCCCGAAGAACCGTGAACCCGGCCTGAACCTGCGCGCTCCGGCCCGGCATCAGCGTCCTGGCGCGCCGGGCCGGGGACCGTCAGGGGCGGTGGATGCCTTGCGATCCTGGCCGCGGCGTACCGCGGCCAGGATGGCCTTGATGGCCAGCCCGAGGACGATCAGGTTGGTGATCATCTGCACGGTGACCAGCAGCCGCGCCGTCTGGCTCTTGGCGGTGATGTCGCCGAAGCCGACGGTGGAGAACACGGTGACGGTGAAGTAGAGCCCGTCGGTGTGGGAGAGCTGCACGCCGAAGCTCCCGGGCGACAGCGATGCCAGCGAGACGTAGGCGCCCGCGAACAGCAACAGGAAGAACGGGACACAGGTCGCCAACGCCTCGACGGCGCGCAGCCCCGGGTGCGGGGAGCGCAGGATCGTGCGGACCTGCTCCGCGACCAGGGCGACGAATACGACCAGCCCGGTCAGGAGGGTGGCGAGGGCGGAGGCCGTGGAGGGGTGGTCCAGGGGCAGCAGGTAATAGAGGGCGACGAGCAGCGAAACCGTGCCGATGACGCGGAGCACGGTCCAGGCGACGCGGCGGAACGGGGGCCGGGCGCCGGCTCGGTTCTGGCGCGCTGCGCCGGCGTCACGGGTCATGATGCATCCTTCCGGCAATGACCACCCGGGTCGATGAGCGTCTGGAAACCCTTGTGCGGAAGCGTCACGCGTGCTTGCGGCCTCGCGGTCACCTCAACGGGTCACGGCCGTTCGAAGAACTGAAGCGCGCCGCCGACGGAGAAGCAGAGAGCGCCGGTGAGAGTGCCCCAGTTGGCGATGTCGGCGTTGATCAGGCTGCCCGTGGCGGGGCGGGTGAAGGCGGCGAGTGCCGAGACCATGAAGAGAACGGAGCCGAACTGGTTGACCGCGACGATCCACCAGCCGAGGTCATGGGGGAGCAGACGCGGCCGGCCGTGGGAGACCTCGACGAGGGCGAGGTGACCGGAGATCAGGAAGAGCACGCAGCCGATCACGTCGGGTGCCCAGATCAGCCGGTTGGTCTGCTGCACGGTCAGGCCCTGCAGGAAGGAGTCCAGCAGGTTGACGGCGAACACCAACGTGCCGGCGAACAGGACGAACGTGCTCAGCCAGTCGACCCGGGTGGGCTCGTAGCTCCACCACCGCCGGCGCGGGGTGATCAGGGCACCTTCGCCTCCGGGGGTGTGGCGCGGGGCGTTGATCACCTGGAGCAGGGAGACGTAGCCGCCGGTGTTGAAGCACAGCCCGCCGGCGAAGTAGATAGATGCGCTGGTGGTGGCGTCGCCCGAGCCGAACTGGGCGACGGCGGCGCCCGCCGCGAAGAGGAGGCCACCGACGATGAAGGACGTGGCGGCCACAGCGTTGAGTCTGCGCAGGCGGGCGACCGCGGTGCCGTCCGCGCCCGCGCGGTGGGCGGTGGCCGCCCCGGGCCGGCGGACCGCGATGAGTCCGCGACGCCGGGCGAGCCGGGACTCCCAGACCGCGGTACCGCCGTCGGGAGGCCGCCAGGTGAGCCGCGTGGTGAACGGTCCAGCGCCCTCGGCGCGCTGTTCGGGCTGCCTCATGCGGGCGGGAGGGCGGCCGTGGCGTGCGGCGCCGACGCGCGCGTCGTGACCACCGCCGTGGCCGTCACGAGGGGGACCAGCAGGCCCGAGACCGGCGCACGCCGGGACGGCCGCCTGGGGCCCAGGTCGGTGCCCCGTGTCGTGGTCGGTCCTCCCGGAGGTGCAGGCGTACGAGGAGCCGCCCTGCCGCCGGCCATCCCGTTCGGGTTCGGGCGGGTGCCGTCCGCTGCTTCACTCATGGCTTCCCCAGTTCACCGGGTTCGGGCACCGTCGACCACGGCTCCCTGGACACTCCTCGACTCTGCCAAAGCGCCTCGGAGGCGGCCCGGTGCCGGAGTGTGGATTGGTCCGATCGGCCGAGTGTTCGTACATCAGCCGCCTCGAAGGGCCATGGTGGCGTTGCCCCGGGATGGCGCACTTCCACAGGCGTCGCGTCGTCGTCCGCCACCGAGGCAGCGCCTCGGCTCCGGCAGTCGGTTCCAAGGACGGTGCGACGGCTCTGGCGCACCGAGGTGGAATGTCGCTGCCGCGCACGGAACAGCCGGTGCTTGATGATGAGTGGCCCGCCGAGTTCCTCACCGATGGGTCGTCGAGTGCCAGAAACCTTGTCAGGTGGATCCTGCCGTACGTCGTTTCCAGGCCGAACCGCCGAGAGTGGCCCGTACGGCAGGTGCGGCGCGGTGAGGGGGCGGTGGGCGGACCGGCGCTCGCCAGCACAGGGGAGGGCGCGGTGAGCGGCAGCGCGTGGACCGGGGCCGCCTTGGCCGCCGTCTCGGCCGCGTACGCGCTCGTCTCCCGACGGCTGTCCACCACCGCCGTGTCCGCCCCGATGGTGTTCACCGGCTGCGGAGTGGCCATCGGCCCGCTCGGGCTCGATCTACTCGATCTGGGACATGATGCGGGACGGGTGCTGCCCCTGGTCGAGGCCACCCTGACGCTCGTCCTGCTCACCGACGCGATGGCGGTGCACCGAAGGGATCTGAGCCTCGGCAGGTTCCTGCCCGGCCGCCTGCTGGGGATCGGCCTCCCGCTGACCATCGGGGCCGGATGGCTCCTGGCCTGGCCCCTGCTGCCCGGCCTGACCGCCTGGGAACTCGCCCTGGTCGGCGTGATCCTGGCCCCGACCGACGCTGCACTGGGCAAGACGGCGGTGTCCAGTCCGAGCGTTCCACCGCTCGTCCGCAACGGCCTCAACGTCGAGAGCGGCCTCAACGACGGCATGGCGCTGCCCTTCTTCGTCCTCTTCCTCGCGGGCCTGCCCGGCACGACGGCCGCGGAGGAGGGAACCGCCGGGGTCTTCTGGCGGGCGCTCGTGCTGAGCACCGCGCTGGGCCTGGCCGTCGGCGGCGTCGGCGGGTGGGTGCTGCGCCGGGCGCGCGAGCAGGGGTGGGTCGAGGACGGCTGGCGGCAGGTGTTCGTCCTGGCCGTGGCGGCGGGCTCGTACACGCTCGCGGTCGCCGTCGACGGGAGTGGGTTCATCGCGGCGTGGGTGGCCGGCTTCGCGTTCGGTGTCTCTCTCCGGCAGGAGACGACGGTGGACACGCCGCGGCTGGCCGCGGACGACACCGCCGACCTGGCCGAGCACCTCGCGGAGCTGCTCGCCTGTCTGAGCTTCCTGGTCTTCGGAGCCGTCCTGCTCGGTCCGGCGCTGGAGCAGCTGGACTGGCGGGTCATCACCTACGCCGTGCTGAGCCTCACCGTCGTCCGGATGCTGCCCGTCGCTCTCTCCCTGGTCGGCAGCGGCCTGGCCCTCCCCACGATCGCCTACGTCGGCTGGTTCGGGCCGCGCGGCCTCGCCTCCGTGGTCTTCGGTCTGCTCGTGGTGGAGGAGCATGTACCGGGAGTGCAGCTCCTGGGGCGCGTGGTCGCCGTGACGATCGCGCTGAGCATTCTGCTGCACGGCGGGTCGGCCGTCTTCCTCGCGGGGCGGTACGGAGCCTGGCACAGGAAGGCGGCCGCCCGACGGCCGGACCTGCGGGAGGGGCCGGCCGAGACACCGGAGACCGGGGCCTCGTCCACCACGTCGTAGGCCAGGGACGACGACGGAGTCGCATGAATTCCACCCGGAGCGAGAAGCTCGAACTGCGGCGTCGCCCCGGCCCCCGGCGCACCACCCGTCACGAGACGTCCTGACGGCGATCGCCTGCCGAAGGCCCGTCCAGCTCTGCCGACCTTCCGCCGATGCCGGATCCGAGCGGGTCGGCGGCGGCCACGACCTCGCCGAGCCGGCGGTCGCTCAGCAGGGACAGGTGCGTGGCCGCGATCCCGTAAGTGGCCACCCGCGAGGCATGCCGCGGGTCCAGGTGGTGCATGGACGACTCCTCGTGCCAGGAACAAGGGGCTTTGATCATCTCCTGGTGCGCCGGGCGGGGTCAGGGAGGTGTGAGGGTGTCGAGCCGGGCGGTGAGGTCGGGGTGTGCGGCGGCCAGATGCGGGCGGGCGGCGGTCAGGGGGGCGATGAGGTCGGCGGGATCGTCGTGCGCGAGGGCCGCGTGGAGCTCGCTGATCGGGCGGCCGGCCGCGGGGGGAAGGTCGGTGAGTGCGGTGATCTGGCCGGCGAGGCGGCGCAGGTCGGCCGCGTTGCGACGGGCCCAGGCGGCGGTGCTGCGGTCGGCGGCCCGGGCCTGACGGGTGGCCTGGACACGCTGCTCGCCGGTGGTCCCGGCCGGGCCGGGGCGGCCGCGCAGGTAGCGGCGCTCCGCGGCCTGGCGGCTGGCGACGCCGAGGGGGTGGGCGAGGTCGGCCCAGCTGGCGCCCGCGTCGCGGGCCGTTTCGATCAGGCCGGTCTCCCACCCGGCGAGCTGCTCGCGCACCTGCCGCAGCAGCGACAAGGAGGCCAGGGCCTGTTCCGGACCGGGGGCCGGGGCGTTCGGGGTCTCGACCTGGGCTTCGCGCAGGGCGGCGTCTATGGCATCAAGGGCCGCCGCCGCGGCAAGGAACGACACCGGGCTGTGGGCGTCGGTACGGGACGGAGACGGCTGGTCGGCCGGGGTCACGGACACCTCCCTCGGGTTGTCATCATGCTGACGACATCGTGTTTGTCATCCATTGGATGACATGTTACAACGGTGTCAGTGAGGCGCATTGGCAGTAACTGCCTGAACCTGCTGGAGGTGTTTTCACGATGTTGATGCGCACTGACCCCTTCCGTGAGCTGGACCGGCTGGCGCAGCAGCTGATGGGACCGGGCACCTGGTCGAGGCCGTCGGCGATGCCGATGGACGCCTACCGCGAGGGTGACGAGTACGTAGTGGCCTTCGACCTTCCCGGCGTCGCCGCGGACGCGATCGACATCGACGTCGAGCGGAACATGCTGACCGTCAAGGCCGAGCGCCGGCCGGTCGCGAAGTCCGACGACGTGCAGATGGAGCTGTCCGAGCGGCCGCTGGGCGTCTTCTCCCGCCAGATCGTGCTCGCCGACACCCTCGACACCGAGCACATCCAGGCCGACTACGACGCGGGCGTGCTCACCCTGCGGATCCCGATCGCGGAGCGCGCCAAGCCCCGCAAGATCTCCATCGGCGTCGGATCCGGCCGCAAGCAGATCTCCGGCTGACACCGGCCGGACAGGTGCGGAGGGCAGCTGATCTCCCCCTCATACCGCCCTCCGCACCCCCATGGGCAGTCCGAAGAACAAGGGGTGGTGGCCGAGATGGCTCTGCGACGCGAGGCGTTCCTCGACCATGTGAAGGAACGCGGTGAGTACGGCACTGAGCAAGAAGCCGAGCGCGCGGCCCGTGTGGTGCTCGCCCTGCTCGGCGCGCACCTGGTCGGCGAAGTCCGCGCCCAGCTCGCGGCACGCCTGCCGGAGGACTTCTCCCTGATCCTCCTCAACCCGCTCCAGAGCGCGGAACCGCTGTCGCCGGAGCGGTTCGTGCGGGCGACCGCAGCCTGGATCGAGGGCGCCACCGAGCAGACCGCGACGTGGGATGTCAGCGCGGTGCTGTCCACGGTCGCCGACACCGCCGGCGACGACCTCCTCAAGGAGATCCTGCTCCAGCTCCCCGCCGGCTACGACCTCCTCTTCGGCCGCCCCCAGCCCACCTGACCACGGGTGGGGTGCCGCACGCCGGCACCACCCCGCCCTGCTCCACGAAAGGCATGCACCGCAGTGATCACCGACGTGCGCGCACCGCTTGAGCACCAGCAGTCATACGGGACGGCGTATGAGCAGATGCTGGAAAAGGTCCGCTACGAAGGCGCCTACCCCACCCGCGAGAAAGCCGACGAAGCCATCCGCCTGGTCCTTTCGGGCCTGGGACGCGCGCTGACCGGCGACGAGCGCGTCGACCTGGCCGCCCGGCTGCCCCTGGAGGCCGCACGTGTCCTGACAGCGCAGATCCCCGACATGCAGCCGCTGACCGGCTGGGCCTTCGTCAAGGACCTCGCCGCCCGCACCGGCGCTTCCCTCGCCACCACGCGCTGGGACACCGGCTCCGTCTTCTCCGCCGTCGCGGCCTGCGCCGGCCCCGACCTGATCACCCGCATCCTGCACCAGCTCCCCACCGGCTACGCGCTGCTGTTCGGCCGCGCCGAACTCAGCCGGGCCGCGTAAGCGCACCCGACAGGCGGGGCCCGCCCAGATCCCCTCCGGCCGGGCCTGTAAAGGCGGAAGTCCCCGATCCACCGTGATCGGGGACTTCCGTCCTGTCCGTCACGGGGTCGTCGCTTCGGTGATTGGTGTGCGGGGCTGGCGGAACAGGGTAACGTCCTTGTCATGTTCTTCCAGACGCCGATTTACGAGTGAGAGCGTGACGGGCCCTGCCGACGTCTTCCGACGTCGCCGCCCGTCCCCCACCGATGAATCCGTAGATCACTTCACATCACCACCGGGAGAACCCGTGACCGACAGCAAGAACATCAACAACCCCGTGGGCCAGGGCGGCGGCCAGAGGAAGCGGCTGTCCCGCGCCGAACGGCAGAACAACGGTCCGCACCGCAACCTCGACCGCCAGAGTGCGGCCGACAAGAAGGCGGAGCTGGTGCGCAAGATGCGCGAGAAGACGGGCGCGGCCGAGAGCGCCGGACAGACGGCCGACGACACCGCACAGAGCTGACGCACCGCTGCTGCAGGGCGGCACCGCAGGGGGCCAGGACCGCGACGCGCGGTCCTGGCCCCCCGTCGTGCCGGGCGCGTATGGCCCGGCCGGCCGTAGGCTGCGGCCCATCCGGTGCTACCGGATGGCTGCTCCGCTTCCCCGCGAACAGATCACGATCCACAGCTTGACGACTGGCTAGACTCGACCCAGGGGCATCTCAAGGGCGGAGGTGACTCCATGCCCGACATCCTCTTCGTCCGGATCACATCTGGACTCGATGCGCAGGAGTTCGAGCGGCGCCTGCTGGAGCGGCGGCCCCGCTTCCGTGACGTACCAGGTCTCCTGCAGAAGGTCTACGGGCGCGACCGCGCAACCGGTGACGTGTGCGGCATCTACTTCTTCGAGAGCCAGGAGGCGCTCGACGCGTTCCGGGAGACCGAGCTCGCCCGCACCATCCCCGCCGCGTACGAAGCGGTCGAGGTCCGCCGCGAGGTGTACGAGGTGCTCTATTCGCTGCGGCCCGACCGAGGGCCCTTCGCCGAGTCCGACCACCCGGCGGCGTGACCCGCCCCACGTCGTCACGACCCGCCACGAGAGGCGCGGTTGGCCCCTCCCCAGCACCACCTATCGCAGCAGCAGTGAGCGCTCGGCGCGGTCCGCAGCCCGGTCGTCGACCCGGAGCGCTCGCAGCGCGGCGAGGCGCTGTCCGGCGGCGCGTACGAGACGGCCGGCAGCCGCTTCCCCGCACCCCGCGCCGGGGGTGACAGTCCGGGCCCGCTTCGGCACGTCACCCGAGACCGCCTACGATGACCGCCCATGAGCACGAATGACGACCGAAGACCCCTGGTCGACGGACGCTTCCGACTGATCTCCCGACTCGGCAGCGGCGGCATGGGCACCGTCTGGCGCGCCCGCGACATCGCCCTCGACCGCGACGTCGCCCTCAAGGAGGTCCGCCCGCCCGACCCCGCCGTCGAGGAAGCGAACCCCGGATTCGCCGCGCAGCTGCGCGAACGCGCCGTCCGCGAAGCGCGTGCCCTGGCCCGGCTGTCGAACCCGCACGTCGTGACGATCCACCACATCGTCGAGCCGCAGGACGGCTCGCACCCGTGGATCGTGATGGAACTCGTCGAGGGCAGCTCCGTGTACGACCGGCTCGCCGCGGGCCCGATGCCCGTCCCCGAGGTGCTCGCCCTCGGCCGCCAGGTCCTCTCCGCACTGCGCGCCGCGCACACCGCCGGCATCCAGCACCGCGACGTCAAACCCGCCAACGTCCTGCTCCGCCACGATGGCGGGGCCGTGCTCACCGACTTCGGCATCGCCGCGTTCGACGGGGCCACCTCCCGGCTCACTTCCACCGGCGACCTGATCGGCTCGCCGGAGTTCATCGCCCCCGAGCGGGTCCGTGGCGAGGAGGGCAACCCGGCCTCCGACCTGTGGTCGCTCGGCATGCTCCTGTACGTGGCGGCCGAGGGCCACCACCCGCTGCGCCGCGCCACCGGCCTCGCGACCGTGGTCGCGGTGCTCGACGACCCGATTCCCGCGCCGGTGCGGTCCGGCGCGCTCGGTCCCGTACTGACCCGGCTCCTCGTCCGCGATCCGGCGCAGCGGCCGGACGGGGCGCTCCTGGACCGGCTGTTGGCGGAGGCTGAGGGCGGCGCGGCCGCGGCTCCTGCTCCCGCCGTGCCTTCTGCGCCCGTCGCCGTCCCGGCCGCGCCCGGCCCGTACGCGCCGTCGCCCGCGCCGTACCCGCACCCTGCCTACGGCCCACCCGTCGCGCCGGCGGCGGGCTTCGGCCGACCGACGCTGCCCACCCCGGCGCCCTCGAGCCCGCGCAAGCGCGCCGCAGGCGTCGCCGTCGGCCTCGCGCTGGCGGCTGCCGCGGTGATCGGCGTCGTGAACCTGTTCCCCGGCGGCAACGACGGCGACGACGGCAGCGGCGGGACCTCCGGGGCGAAGGGCGGCGCCTCGTCGACCGGTGCCATACGCACCCCCGGCCAGGGCTCGGGCACGGGCACGGTTCCCTCCGCCTCTGCGCCCGCGCCCGCGGTGCGAGGCAGCCTCCTCACCACCGCCAACGTCCGTGCCGTCATCGCGGAGTTCCGTCGGGTGAGCGGCACCACGACGATCAAGGACCTGACGGTCTATGAGGAGTACGCCCTGGCGAACATCCCGACCCGGCCCGGCGCGAAGACCTACGACGCGTACGAGTACCGGGCCGGCGTGGCCAGGAAGACCGGTCCCGGCGGCACCATCAGTGCCGACGACGCCGACGAGCAGCCCTTCGACGTGTCCACGATGCCCTGGGACAGTCTTCCCGCGCTGATGAAGCGCGGCGAACGTGACCTCAAGGTGGACGACCCCACGATGCGCTACGTCGTCGTCGACCGCTGGACCTTCAACGACGACCGTCCGACACTGCGCTTCTACCTCAGCAACGACTACCAGGCCAGCGGCTATCTCGCCGCCGACGCCTCCGGCAAGGTCGTGTCGACACTGCCCGCGTCCTGAGGTCACCGCCCTTGCGGATCGTCGCTCTCCGCAAGGGCTCCAACGGTCGGAGCACGCGCAGCCACGGACAGGCAGGCATACGTATGGGCAGACGATCCCGGTCACCGGCGCCTCCGGGACCGTCGGCCGCCCATGCGTCACCGAACTGCTCCACCGCGGCCACCGGGTCCGCACGCTCACCCGCGATGCGGAAACTGCCCGGTTATCGACGGGGTGAAGGTGGTGCAGGGCGACCTGAGCACGCCGGACGGCCTGGCCCCGGCCGCGCGGTCGTGCGGCTGGAGCTGACCGGGGACGAGGCTGTCGCCCACTGGCGGGCAAAGGGGCCCCGGCCGGCGAGCCGGACGATCACGCCATCCGGCGGCTGACCACCAAGGTCCATCTCACGGACGACGCGACTGCCGGCCCCTGGTCTTCCATCTGACCGCCGGACAGTCCGGTGACGCGCATGCCTTCGCGGCTCGGCCCCCGTCTCCACGTGACCTGGACTCGCCAGGCGGTCGGCGATCACTTCCAGAACCGCGTCCACCGCCTCCTCCGCCTGCTCGTGGCTACCGATCCGGTCGGCGACTCCGGCGACGAGTACAGGCCTCCACGCGGCGCCCATCTCGGCGAAGAGGTCCGCCTCGGACGCACTGACACCTTTCCAAGGCCCCACATCCGCCTTCAAGTTCGTTCCCGTCCAGGGAGGCACGTCCCCAGGGTCGCGTTCCCGCGAACGATGCCTCGATGGAGGCTCTGCTCCTCACGCCCGGTCACCTCCCTCTGGAGAAGGACGCTCACCGGATGCGCAGCCGCGTAGGACCAGTCCTTCACCGGCCACAAGACGATGAGAGCGCACACGAGAACCACTCCCAGGCTCGCCATCATCCAGATGAGGTAGGGGAGTGGAGGCGGGTGATCCTTGACGACGAAACCGATGTTCGAGGCGAACGTTGCGATCAAGGCAGCGACTGTAAACAGCCCTGTCGCCCGATTTCGGTAGTTGGCCAACGTGGTGTCTTGCTGCGCCATGATCTTGATCACGGACTCGTAGGCGATTTTGAGCTTTGCCGCACTGGCGGTGTCGGCGGCAGCTCGGGCCTGATCCAGCGCCTCGCGCGATTTGCGCACCTTGGCAGGATCCATCGGCACACTTCCCGGTAGGCGGATGCGGTCGGATCGCAGAGCTGTTCCACGTGATCACACATGGGCTGCGCCGACACCATCCAGTACTCCGTACGGCCGCGGCAGTCACACCCTGGGGTCAGCTACTGAAGCCGAACTCGTGATTCGGTGCAGGCTGGCGGAGTATCTGGCGGCAGGCCGCGGTCCCGGCTTGGTGCGCGGGACGGGTACCTTCCCCCAACAGGCAGACGGCCGCTGGCGACGACTGGTATCAGTAGGCCGGCGTGGGATCCCGGGGTTCTGGTCGAACGGATCGGAATTGAGCTGTCACGTTCACTCTGCCGGGGCAGTTTCGATCACCTGCGCGGCTCACGTTGACCACGGTCAGGCCGGTACCGGTGAGGAAGCCCTCGACGACGAGGTGGGGGCGGAACGGGATCTGCTGGGGCTCGTCCTTGCGGCCGCGGTACTCGCGGATGGCGTACATCAGCCGGGACCGTTGCACCGCTGGGAGCCGAGGACGGAGCCGTGCTCGGTGCCGCGCCGGGTGGTCAGCGGTCTCACTCCCAGGCCCCAGACCGGGCGGTACTTGTCGCGATCGTAGCCTCGGTCGGCGAGGACTGTGTCCGGGCGGCACGGGGGTCGGCCGTGCTTGCCCCGCACGGGCGGCACGGCCCGGAGGCGTGGGACCAGTTGGGTGACGTCGTTGCGGCTGCAGCCGGTCAGAGTAGCGGCGAGCGGGACGCCGGGCCCGACGTTCGACCTGCGGCAGCACTGGCTCGACCGCCGCCCACAGTTCGTCGTCGAATCCCATGGCCTCGGTCGCGCCACCCTGCACCCCCGGATCGTCGGTTCCGAAAGTCGATTACGCGACTCCTGGAGGCGACATCGACATGTGCGCCCGCCTCGCTCGATCCACTCGCGAGGCGGGGCCGCCTTCCGAAGGTGCGATCAGGAGACGCGCTTGAGGGTCCAGGCGTTGTTGTTGAAACCGGAGTTCGGCCACGCGACGCAGGAGCTGGAGTAGTACGAGCTGGTCTGGACCCAGCCGGCCGGGTAGTACGTGGACCCACAGGCCTCGACGACGGTGCCTATGGGCAGGCCGGTGAGCTGCTTGATCTGCTTGATGTTCGGGTTGAAGTTCTGGGTGCCGCAGCTGGCGCTGTAACCCCAGCTGACGTCGACGTAGCCGTACGGGGTGGCGGTGCTCGCACAGGTGGTCGTCACGTCACCGGGGGCCGCCTGGGCGGGCGCGGCGGCAAGGGCGGACATCGCGGCAACGGCGAGAACCATGGTGGTGGTGCGGAAACGGGTCATGGTGAGCTCCTTGGATCGGAAAACGATCAGCGGAAAACGACAGCCCGTTTCTACGGTGTGTCGGCGGACCGTAACAGCCTGTTTCTGGTCTCAGAGATCAGGCCACGACAACGGCTGGTCCAGTCGAGAGCGCCCCTGGCCCTCACGCCAGCCCTGCGAGGACCTCCGGCGCTCAGTGCTTCAACCGCTCCTGGCCCCCTTTCTGGGGTGGCCGAGGAGGTGTACAGCGACACTGAGGGCAGGTGGGACTCCGGGACGCGAACCGTTTTCGGCAGCACTGCGGACCGGCGTTGCTTAACGCGATGTCCCCGCCGGGACCGTGGACTGCTCACGGGTGACGGCCTGCCGCCGGCTGCGGGACTGGACCGTGGCCGACGCCAGGCCGCGCCTGCACGCCGCCCTGCTGGCCGAGCTGCGCCGCACGGACTCATGCCGCTGCTGCACGCCGTCCCACCGATCGGAGCCTGAGTGGACGCTCCGCCGCAGACCCGGCGTCTGGACCCAGCGGCCTATGGCACGATCTGGGCGTGGGCATGGAAGTACGTGCTGACGTGCGTGGAGCTGATGAACTTCCAGACTCCCGCGACCGGCACGAGGAGTTCGGCTGCGTCCGCCGGCCTGTTGTCGGCGTACACGTGAGTGAACGTCCCCAGTCACGTACGGATGAACGTGCCCACTTGCTGACGTACCGAGGATGGACCGTGGGCAGTCTGCTGTCGGCCTGCGAAGGGTGGCGGAGGGTGGCTGACCGAGGTCTTGAACCCGCAACGACGAATGGAGCTTCGACGCTTCCGCGGGCTGTTCGAGTCCGGGGCGATGAGCCTCCCGGAGATCGCTGAGGAGACAGAGCTCAACCGCCGCACGGTCCGCGAGTACCTGTCCTC
Organism: Streptomyces sp. NPDC002825; assembly: GCF_040295385.1. Classification (NCBI taxonomy): domain Bacteria; kingdom Bacillati; phylum Actinomycetota; class Actinomycetes; order Kitasatosporales; family Streptomycetaceae; genus Streptomyces; species Streptomyces sp. NPDC002825. The sequence goes on along the minus strand of NZ_JBEOVH010000042.1, from coordinate 23,566 downwards.
GGAAGGCCCGGTCGCCCCGCCTCGTCGGGCTGCGTCCGGACATGGCCGTGCGGAAAGTGGATGAGGTCGCACCTCTGATCGAGGCGATGCTGCGGTCCGAGATTTTGATCAGAGGTGCCGTGGTTCACGAGCGGCTGGCGGCCGAGTACGGCTTCACCGGCACTACCAGCGGGTCAAGCTCTACATGCAGGAGGCCCGGCCGCGGATCGCGCAGGAACTGGGCATCAGCCCTGGCGCGCTGGCCCGCCTGCACCGCTTCTTCGACTGCCACCGGCAGGCGTTCGCCCACTTCCGCGGGGTGTCGATGTTCGATCGTCTACGACCGCGCCAATACCGTCGTCCGACGCCACGCCACGCCACGCCACGCCGCACCGGGCGAGCAGTTCCGCTGCACCCGGAGGCAGTCGGGTTCGCCGGGCACTTCGACTTCGACATCGACGTGCCGGCCGCCTACCGGCCCACGGGGAAAGACCGGGTCGTGCGGCAAGTCCTGATCGTCCGCGACCACGTCCTGGCGGGACGTTCCCTCTCGTCCGTCGCTGAGCTGGACGCCGCTTTCAACGCCAGGGTGCCGCTGCGCCGGGCGAAGTCCCACGGCACCTACGGCGAAGTCATCGGGCACCGTGCGATCCGGGACCACATGGCCCTGCGACCGCTGCCGGCGACACCCTCCGTCGTCACCCAGAGACACCTTCGCCACGTCGGCAAGGACTGCCCGGTCGCCTTCGACGCAAACCTCTACTCGGTGCCGGCCCGCAAGGTCGGCCCGCGCCAGCTGGTGGAAGATCAGGGCAACCAAGTCCCAGATGACCCTGCATTCCACCGTCCCCGACGCCAGTGGCGACACCCTGCTGGCCATCCATCCAAGGGCCGTCGGCCGCGGAGCCTGCGTCGTCGACGAGAAGCACTGGGACGGCCTCCCAGACGGCCGGAACCGACGGACCACCACCGGTGGCGTTCCTCCGCGGCCCCGTCATCAGCACCCGCTCGGCGAGGAGACGGCCGGCTCGCTGACGGCTCTCCTGAACCTGGCCGCGGCCGTCTGTGTCGACGTCGCCCGCAGACCTCCATCTGTCTATGACGAACTGACCGGAACCCGTCCCTTCACCACCCACCCCACGCCCGAGGAGCCCAGTTGAGCGAGATGATCAGCACCCGAATCCGCACCACAGCCGCCAAACTCGGCCTGCCCCACCGGGCAGAGAGCCTGAACCAGTACGCCGGCAGGGCAGACGAGGCCACGATGGGCTACCTCGACTTCCTCGACCTGGTTCTGGCCGAGGAGCTCGCCATTCGTGACGACCGGCGCTTCCGACAGGGCCTGCGACTGTCCGAGCTGCCGCACCACAAAACGCTCGACGAGTACGACTCCTCGTTCCAGCCGTTTCGTCGAGGGCCTGGCGCAGGTTGCGGAGCGGGGCGGTGTGGCCGAGGCCGGGGACCTTGGGCGTGCCGCAGCAGCAGCCGCGGCAAACGGTGATGGCGGGCCGTGCGAAGCCCCTGGTGCGGGCGCGGCGCTTGCTCGCGCGGTGTCCTTGGTGAGTCGGGGCAAGACGGTCTCGCGCAGCAGGCGCTGGCCGTCGAGGCCGACGACGACGGTGGAGCCGTCGGGGCCGACGACGCCGAGGAAGAGGGGAAGGGCCGATCATGTCCCAAGCGGCAGGATGGTGATGAACGCCCCGGCGGTGACCAGGTTCTGGATGACGAGGCGGCGTGCGGTGCGCGAGAGCTGCACGATCGTGGGGATCGTGGCCAGTTCGTCGCGCCAGCCATCACCGCCTCACCAAGACCAGAGAGCACGAACGATGCCTTCGCGTAACGGCCACCGGGACAACGACGTGTTCTACGCCAAACACCTGCCCGACACCGACGCTCTGAGCAGGAAGAACGGCCGTCTACTCGGAATGTCCATCACGATCGGCACCTTCGGATTTCGAGATCCCCGACAACGTCGGGCACTTACGGCCATGTCGCCGGCCTTCCCTGCAATTCGCTTGCAGGAAGACACATTTGGTCTGGGTCGGGGTCCGTCCGACGCGCCGGGCGGGACCACTCCGTCTGGTATTCAGGGCAGTTTGTGGGCGAGGACGTCGAGTTGTTCGACGGAAGGGGGCTGGGCGAACAGTTCGCCGGCTCGTTCCATCAGGGCGCTGCCCAGGCGGCCGCCGAGGTGTGTCTGGCGTGCTTCGTCGTCGGGGAAGGCGTCGAAGATGGCAAAGGTGGACTGACTCAGGCGTACGGCGAACCAGGCCACGGTGTTGGGCTCCTCCTGCACGATGGCAAGGCCCTCGCGGAGAAAGGCGGCGACCTCTTCCTCCTTGCCGGGCAGGGCCTCGACCTGTACGTGGAGCGCGACGTTGATGTCGGCCATGAGGGGACTCCTTTCCGGTGCTCGGCCGCCCGGGAGCGGCCGGGCACTGCAATGAACGGTTGGCGTCGACCGGGTCTCCTGTACGGCCGTGTCGATACCCCTCCGGTGAGCCCAGTTTGACACCTTTCGCACGCATGGGACCCTTTAAATGTGGGCTACTTTCAGTGGCCGTACCGCACTCCGTGCAGCGCCCATTTCCGAGGCATGCTCAGCGTTTGCTGAGAGTGAAAGAGACTGATAAAGGCTCGTGTACGACGGGCAGCGTGAGGTGCAGGTGAAGGACGTGCCGGATGCGCGTATCGAGCATCCGACGGGGTCACGAGGAGATGGGCGAGGTCGTCGAGGTCGGGGCGGGCCTGGATACGACAGACCTCGAGGGCGCCGCATGGGTCATGGTCGTCGACCGTCAGCCGGACCGGCTGGCCCTGGCCGGACAGCTCGGTGCCCTCCCCGTCGACGACTCCAAGGGCTCGCCTATCGATCAGGTCAACGAGCGCACGAACGGTGGCGGCGCGGACCGCGATGGTGAGTGCTTCGGATACCAGGCCCGCGACGACTCGGGGTACGAGCACCCCAATCAGACGCTGAACAGCCTGGTGCGGTCGGTGAGCACCGGAGTGGTCGGCGTCTTCGTCCCGCAGGACCGCGTAGGCCCCTGCAAGCTGTACAAGGACGCCGAAGTCGCCTCCGGCTACGGCCACTTCTGGTCAAGGCCAGTCCAGGGGCACCGGGCAGGCCAACGTCAAGGCTTACGACCGGCAGCTGTGCAAGCTGATCGAGCAGGGCAAGACCAAGCCGTCCAGGATCGTCTCCCACGAACTGCCGCCGGCCCAGGCCCCCGAGGGCTGTCAGTACTTCAACCAGCGCGACGACGGCTGGACCAAGGTCCTCCTCCATCCGGTCTTCAGCTGAAGCGCCGCCCCTAGTGCTCCAGCAGAACTTGGGTGTCTGACCTGGGGCGATGCCGGGCGGCTTGAGTGTAGCGGGACGGTGGCCGGTCAGAGGCGGTCTCGAAGAGACCGCCCCTCGATCGTGCGACAGCGCCGCCGGTAGTGACTACTGAGATTGAACTCGTGGTGTCGTGCGGTTGCTCGCCGATGTCGACGAGAGCGGGGCGCTCGTTTTCGCGGAGGTCGACACCGCCACCCCTCTCGACACCCTGGCGCCCGACGGCGCCGCACTCGTCACGACCAGCGCGCCCCGCGCCCCGGAGTCGCGCCGGAGCCGCCGGCCGGGGATCGCGGCGGTCCTCGCCGACTTCCTCCCGCGCAAGGGCCGGGGGAACGGGGATCCGGGAGGCTGACCTGGGCGAAAACCCGCTCTACGATCATGCTCATGTCGACATCCATATCCTCCCTCCCGGTGCTCCGAGGCCGGGGCGGGGCCGTCCTGTCCGCCGAGGACATCGGACTGGTCCTCGACCTCCCGCGCGAGCAGGTCACCTTCACCCCCGACGGGCTGGGCCGGATACGCGCCGAGGGGCGCTCGGTCCTGATCGAGCTGCGGGCGAAGGCCGGGACGACACCGCGTGTCCACCGCATCGACGACGTGGACGAGGTGGCGGCGACCGCCTTCGCCGACGGGGTCAACGCGATCCTGGCGAACCGGACGGACAGCGACGACGTCGACGGGGCCCCGTTCGCCGTGGTCCGCTCGCTCGCCCCCACCTGGCGGACGAGGTTCCACCGCCGGATCCTGCGGGGCGCGCTGTGGCACCTGCTGGCGCTCGTCGTCCTCTGCGTGGTGGCCGGCGCGCTGGGCAAGTGGGACGTGGTCATCCTCACGATCCCGGTCGGCGGCCTGGCCTGGCTGGGCCTGTGGATCGGCCTGTACGGGGTGATCCGCGCACGACGGGAACGGTGGCTGTACCGACACGGCGTCATGGTGACCGCCACCCGGGCCACGATGACCCGCGGCGGATACGTCTACCCGGACGCGACCGGCACGTACCGCGGCTTCCTGCACGGCGAGGCCGGTCCCGCGATCACCGTGGCCCACCCGCCGGGGGACCCGGCGGACGTGCTGGTTCCGGTGGCCCCCTTCACGCACCTGGTGGACACCTACGCCGGCGCCTTCCTGGTCGTCTGCGGCGGCCTCCTGGCCGTCATCCACGTCGTGATGGCGGTGGTCTTCCTCCTCGACGGCTAACCAGCTCGTGCATGGCTATGGAGGCTCGACTCGTGGTGTCGTAGGGGCTGACGGCTGGTCGTCCTCTGTGTTGCCACCGGGGCATGCGATATCCGCAAGGAGGCGGTCTGACCGCCGAACGACAGCGGTTCCGCGAAGGGTTACGGCTCCAGGCGGCGGAATGGTTCGCCCTGGGCGAGGCCAGCCCGGCGATCGCCACGGACCTGCGGGTCGGTGTCCGGTCGGTGCAGCGGTGGCGGCGGACGTGGAGCGACGGTGGTCCGAGGGCTCTGCGGCCGCAGGGGCCTGCGTCACTACCGCGACTGAGTCACAGGCAGTTCGCACAGCTGGAGGCGGAGCTGACCAAGGGGCCGGCCGCGCACGGCTGGAAGGCCGGCGGTGGACCCCGAGTCGTGTGAAGACGGTGATCGGCCGGCGCTTCCACCTGACCTACACGGTCCAGGGCGTGCGCAGGCTCCTGGTTCGCAACGGCTGGTCCTGCCAGGTGTCAGTCCGACGTGCCATGGAGCGGGACGACGACGCGGTGGCCGGATGGGTGAAGGAGGTGTGGCCCTGCGCGGAAGGCTCGCGGCGGCCCGTGGAGCCTGGCTGGTCTTCGAAGACGAGGCCGGATTCTCCATGACGCCGCCGCAGGCGAAGACCTGGTCGCAGCGCGGCCGGACCCCGGTGGTGAGTGATTTACAGCTGGAGTTCGGCGAGCCGCTTGATATTCGCGAACTGGCGTGTCTGCATGGCCCAGTGCACGGGTGGATAGAAGAAGAAATCCACGACGGCCTGAAGCCAGCGTGGCCGAGTTGCTTGGTATCCGCTCACCACCAACCGGGTCCGGTCGCCGGGCAGTTCCTTCAACAAGAAGCCCCACAGACCATGGAAATAGACGCGTGGCAGCGGTCCTGCGGGGTCGAGCTGGCGCCCGCGCAGGTCGCTCAGCCCGCGCAACCCTAGGAAACGTCCCGGCTCCAGCGCCGCCACCTCCCACGCGCTCACAGGGCCCCCCGGTGACCATGCCGTCAACCGGTCCCCGAGGTTGATCTCCTGCCACTGGGGATGAATGCGGTCAGCGCTGGGACGACCCCCATTGTCGAGGCGGTCCCAGGAATACCAGCCAGCGCGGTCGTAGCCCATCTGTGCCAGCCACGGCCAGACCTGCCTCGGAGGTGCTTCGATCGTTACCGCCATCGTCGCGGCGCGGTTGCCGTTCGGAACGATATCGGCGCCTGGGTATGGCTGTGCCACCTCCTCGTCGGTGGCGCCCCAACGGACCAGCCGGGGGCGCACGGCGATCGCATAGGCACCCACTGCCAGGCATGGCAAGGCGGCAAGCTTTCGTGATGGCACCCGCATGCAGTTCATTATTACAGCGCGGTAACGGCGCGGTCCAGTCTCGGTCTTTCACGAGGGGCGCTGCCCGGCGGGGGTCGAGAAAGCGGAAAGCGCTCCCGAACTGCAGGATGATTCCATCCCGTCGGGCCAGCGGTAGTTATCGCCGTCGTTCTTTTGCTGGCAGCCGACGACTGCGACTCGGCGTGATCGCGCTCGAACGGATTGCTAGCTTCAAGTCCGCAGATCTTCGGAGCGAGGCAGGGGTGCCCGCTGCGACCGAACCGACTGCGGCGCCATCCACAGAGTCCGACATGCCCGCACCGAAGCGAGATCGGCGTGCGAGCACTGTGATGGAGGGTGGGAGTAGGGGCATGGAGACTTTCGTTATCCCTGCCCCGGACGCGTCGCCGTGATCGAGGTGGAGGTCGACGTCGCGAGGTCACCGGAGGACGTCTTCGACTTTTGAACTCGAACGCGACATCGCTGCCATGAAGGCGACGCTGGAAGCAGCGGCGCTGCGGTGAAGTCCGTCCTCGAAGCCACCTCCGGTGCAGCGCGGCAGTCCCATGGCGCCACGGAGTCGGATGAGTAACGCTCGAAGTGTGAGAGCACACCTTGCCACGCTCGGGCCGGCTGCCGTCGCCTCCGCCGCGGTCGCCTTGGCCCTGCACGGCCTGATCCTGCGGCCACGGATGCTGACCTGGGGCGCGACTCGCGACGAGGCTGCACGCTCCTATCCCGGGGACGAGCTCATCCCCGGTGCCGGCAGCAGCTCGACGATGGCCACGACCCTGCCCGCGCCGCCGTCGAGGGTCTGGCCCTGGCTGGCCCAGATGGGCTGCGACCGCGGCGGGTGGTACAGCTGGGACCGGCTGGACAACGGTGGACGACCGAGCGCGAATGGCATCGTTCCCCAGTGGCAGAGCCTGGAGCAAGGGCAGCGGCTTGCCTCGGTGCCCGGCGGCCGCGCCTGGTTCACCGTCGCGATCCTCGTACCCGAACGGACCCTGGTGCTGCGGGACGACACCCGCCTTCCTTCAGGCCGCCCCTTCGACCCGTTCCATGGACCCCCGCCCCGTGCGTTCATCAGCTCGGTCTGGGGCTTCCACCTCGAACCGGTCGGCACGGGCACCCGCCTTGTCGTCCGCACCCTCGGTCGAAGCCGCCCGCGCGTGCTCACCGGTCCGATGGACCTGATGTTTTGGGAACCCGCCCACTTCATCATGCAGACCCGCCAGTTCCACAACCTCCGGGCGCGGCAACGCCGGACCGCGTGACCGCACACCCCGGGAGGCCGTGATGTGCGCCGACTCGACCTTCGAGCCCGCCGGAGGCCCGCTGCTCCTGGACGGCGCGCTGCCCGCGTTCGCGTTCTCCCGAATCGAATGTGTGGCGATCACCGCGGCGCCGCGCGCCGCCTACGAGTAAGCGCGCGGGCTGGACCTGCTCACGATCCACTCCCCGCTCCTCGACGCGGCCATGCGCGTGCGCGGGTTGCCCGACCGTCTGCGCCGCCGGCCCATGACGACCCCGCCCTCCATGCGGGTGGCCGACCTGTTCGACACCGTCGGAGAAGCCTGGGAGGACCAGCCCTGGGTGGCACTGGGCGAGCGTCCAGGCAGTGAGCTCGTCTTCGGGGCGGTCGGGAAGCCGTGGCAACCCTCGATCGAGTGGCGGCGGGTCGAACCGGAGCACTTCCCGTCATTCGACGAGGCCGGCTGGGCGAAGATCGCGGCCGCCTTCGTGGTCCATCCGTACGGCGCCCAGCGGTCGCTGCTCACCTACGAGGCGCGCACCGCCTGCACCGACCCGGAATCCACCGCCCGCTTCGCCCGCTACTGGACGCTCGTCTCCGCAGGAGTCGGCGTCGTTCTGCGCGGGACGCTCCGCGCGGTCAAGGCGGCTGCGGAACAGGGATCTCGGCCCGGCCCGGGACGGTGACGCGTGACGGGACCGCGGCCTGGGCTACAGCTCGGGGAGATGGCGACCGAAACCGACAGCAAGGAGCCGTTCGATGCGACGCAAGCACGGCATGACACCCGACCGCGTCCGCCGGCCGACTCCCCCCGCTGCTGCGCGCCGGCCACGCGGGGTCGACGTCAGGCCCTTCCCGTCGAATCGGCGGCTGGTGATCGCGGCCGTGCGGGCCGGCCGACACATGGCGGCCATGCACAGCCTCGTCGATCTGGACGTCACGACAGCGCGGATCCTGCTCGAGCGGTCCACGCAACCGGCGTCGTTCACCGCATTCATCGTGGCGTCCGTCGCACGCGCAGCAGCGGCGCACCCGCAGGTGCATGCCTACCGGAACTGGCGCGGCCGACTGGTCCGGCACCGTCATGTCGACGTGAACACGCTCGTGGAGGTCACGACACCGCAAGGCCTCTTCACTCTCCCGCATGTACTGCACGATGCCGACATCCGCGATGTACGGGACCTCACGGCAGAACTGCGTGCCGCCAAGCGCGACTACGCCACGACGGACACCGGGCGTCTGCTTGACCGCTTCGGCACCACCATGACCCGCCTCCCCGGCGTCGTGCCGACGATGTACGCAGTGCTGGCCAGGTCCGTCCGGCTCCGCCGACTGACCGGGACGGTCGCGGTCACAGCAGTGGGAATGTTCGGCGCCGGCGGCGGGTTCGGCATCGCCCCGCCGAGTCTGATGCCTCTCCAGGTAGTCATCGGTGGTGCGACCCAGCGCCCCCGTGTCGTGGACGAACGGATCGAGGTCCGTGACGTGCTCGACCTGACGATCACTTTCGACCACAACGTGATCGACGGCGCACCCGCCGCCCGGTTCGTCGCGGAGCTGCGCCACATCATCGAGAACGCCGAGGTGATGCGTGCACCCGCCGTCGGCACGAGCGATGGACGCACGACTGGTACGACTGAGTAGGGTCGACCGGAGCCCCAGAACCACACGAGGCTCCGCATCGTGCGTGATTGCCGCAACGTCAGCCCGCCTCACGTGCCCTGGCCGGCCCGGTGGCCGGGCCGGGCGGGCGGCCCGGCGCCGATCGCCGTGAGGACGGCATGAGGCGGGTCCACCGGCAGGCACGCCTGGAGTGGGCACAGGACGCCCACCTCTCCTGGCGTCTGCTGGAGTTCGTCGCCGACCAGGATCTCGTCTTTCCGCCCGGCAGTCTCGCCACGGCTGATCGAATTCGGCCGACTTCGCGGTCGTGTTGATGCCCGAGCAGGCCATGGGGCGTCCGCACGAGTCGCTTTGCGCGACCTGGTGCACTGGCCGCTCGGCCTTTGCGCCCCCCGAGCGGTGTCGTCCTCGGCCGCGCCGGCAACGCGCCCGGCCGTACCCGGTCCGCCGCAGCCACGCCCGACGGCCGCCGCACCGTCACGGCTTCCGTGACCAGCCAGGTCCCGCTCGGCCCGCCCTGTTCACCCGGCTGCGGGTGACCGAGGAGAAGTTCGTCTGCGCGTTGCCGGACCACGGGCGCCCCTGAGACCGGCTCGACGGCCGCGCCGCGATCGGGCCATGACCGGGCCACGGTGGGGAAGCCTCGACGACGGTGCCGGGCGCGATGACGGCTGAAAGCAGTGTGGGTTGGGGTGAACCGGGAGATACGCGCTGGTAACTTACGGGAGTTGATCAAGGTCGACGCCCCGTTCACCGAGCCGTCGGCCCGAGCCACCCCCCCCAAGCAAGGAACCACATTGGCCCGCACCATCCGCACGACGGCCCTTCCGCTCGCCCTCTCCATCCTTCTGCTGTCCGCCGCCCCAGCGTTCGCCGACGCTCCTACCCCGCACCTGGACGCGGTGGAGCAGTCCCTGCGCCAGGTCTCTCCCGGCCTGGAGGGCTCCGTGTGGGAGCGCACGGCGGGGAACCGGCTGGGTGCCTCCGCCCCCGGCGCCTCCGACTGGCTGCTCCAGACCCCCGGCTGCTGGGGCGACCCCACCTGCGCCGACCGCGCCGGCTCCCGACGCCTGCTGGAGAAGGTGCGCGAGGACATCGCGAACGCCCGGCACAGCGTGGACATATCCACGCTGGCCCCGTTCCCCGACGGCGGCTTCCAGGACGCGATCGTGGCCGGCCTGAAGGAGGCGGCGGAGAAGGGCAACCGCCTCCAGGTCCGCATCCTCGTCGGCGCCGCGCCGGTCTACCACGCCAACGTCGTCCCGTCCTCCTACCGCGACGAACTGGTGAGCAAGCTCGGCTCGGCGGCCGCGAGCGTCACCCTCAACGTGGCATCGATGACGACGTCGAAGACCGCCTTCTCCTGGAACCACTCCAAGCTGGTCGTGGTGGACGGGAACTCGGTGATCACCGGCGGCATCAACAGCTGGAAGGACGACTACCTCGACACCACCCACCCGGTGAACGACGTCGACCTCGCGCTGTCCGGCCCGGCGGCGGGCTCCGCCGGTCGCTACCTCGACACGCTGTGGGACTGGACCTGTCGCAACAAGAGCAACTGGACCACCGTCTGGTTCGCCTCCTCCAACGGCGCGGGCTGCCTGCCCACCCTGCCCCGGCCTGCCGCCCCGCCCGCCGACGGTGACATCGCCGCCCTCGCGGTGGGCGGCCTCGGCGTCGGGATCCGGCAGAGCGACCCGTCCTCGTCGTTCCAGCCCGTCCTGCCGAAGGCCGCCGACACCACCTGCGGATTCGGCGTGCGTGACCACACCAACGCCGACCGCGACTACGACACGGTCAACCCGGAGGAGAGCGCCCTGCGGGCACTGGTCGCGAGCGCGACCGAGCACGTCGAGATCTCGCAGCAGGACATGAACGCGACCTGCCCGCCGCTTCCCCGCTACGACATCCGGCTCTACGACACACTCGCCGCGAAACTCGCCGCCGGTGTGAAGGTACGCATCGTCGTCAGCGACCCGGCCAACCGGGGCACCATCGGCAGCGGCGGCTACTCGCAGATCAAGTCGCTGTCCGAGGTGAGCGACGCCCTGCGCGGCCGCCTCACGGCCCTGACCGGCGACGTGCCGAAGGCAAGGGCCGCGATGTGCCAGAACCTGCAGCTCGCGACCTTCCGCGCCTCGGACAAGCCGACGTGGGCGGACGGCAAGCCGTACGCCCAGCACCACAAGCTGGTCTCGGTGGACGACTCGGCCTTCTACATCGGCTCGAAGAACCTGTACCCCTCCTGGCTCCAGGACTTCGGCTACGTGATCGAAAGCCCCGCCGCCGCGCGCCGGCTGGCGGACGGGCTGCTCGCGCCGCAGTGGAAGTACTCGCAGGCGACGGCGACGTACGACTACACGCGCGGCGTCTGCCAGGGCTGACGCCCGCCCGACCGGTCACCTCGGGTCAGCGTGTCCGCTGACCCGAGGTGCACCCGCGGCTCTGCGCACGGAGGCCGGGGGACCCGCGCGGCTGCCGGCGTCGCGGCCCAGCTCGGCGGCGATGCGTGCGTCGGGGGCGGCCGGAGCCGCCCCCGTTCCACCAGCAGCCGCCTTCCGTGGAGGGGCGGGCGCGCATCGCGGTGAGACACGAGGACCTCCGTACGGTGTGGTCCTGGACGCCTCCACCACACCGCAGGTCTTCGCGTGATCAAGAGCCAGTCCCGTCAGCAACCCTGCGGGTCAGTGCACCTGGGCCGGGGCCAGTCGGGACTGCGGCCGCTGAGACCGATCACCCGGTCCAGCAGGGGCGCGCCGTCCGGTACCGCGACGACCGGCCCGAAGAACCCCTCGCCGGAAGCGCCATCAGCCGGAGTCAGCAGACCCTCGGAGACCCGGAGCTCCTCCTCACTCACCTCGTAGCTCTGGCCGCTCGCCCGCGCCAGGTCCCAGCCGTGGATCAGCAGCTCGTCGAGCGCGACCCGGCCCATGACGGCGGCCGGCAGGTCGACGCCCCCCGCCTGCGTGTTCCCCTCCCATGCGTCCGGCTCCCGCCAGGCGGCCGCCAGCTCGTCCAGAGCCTTCGGCAGGGCCGTCCGCCAGTCGTCCGCCAGTACCGGACGGGACGAGCCGGGCGGCGTGCCGGTCGTCGGCCCGAACTGCTTGCGGGCCGCGTCGCGGAAGGCGACGCTCAGCCCGGCGACATGCGCGAGTAGCTCCCGTACCGCGAACTCGGGGCAGGGCGTCGGGTCGTCGAGCCGCTCGTCGTCGATGCCCTCGGCGAGCCGGGCGACGCGCTCCGCGGCCGCCCCCAGGTCGATCGGTGTCATGCGTGATGTGTCGTCCATGCAGGGCGGACCGCCGGATCACCGGAAACTCATCGCTCCGCGCCCATCTGTTCCCCGTACTCCCCGAAATTTCCCGTCCTGGTTGGCCCGGCACCGCCGCCGGCTGATCTGGTGGTCGATCAGCTGCGGGGCTGTCCTGCTGTCCGTGCACCATCGCCCGCGTACACATGCACGGAGACAGTCGAGTACCGCGACACAGCATCACCGCGAAGTTGGGCGCGGACAGGCCGCAGAACCGGGGGCTGCCCGGTCTCTCCGGGCGCGAGGCACCACGCTCGGTTGACTTGGAGTGCGCTCCAGCACCTAGCGTCCCGGGCAGATGATTCGAGTCAGGAGACAGGACATGACCAACCTCCCCGTCCGCAATCTGGGCAACCTGGCGGTTTCCGCGCAGGGTCTGGGGTGCATGGGCATGAGTCACGGCTACGGCGCGACCGACGACACGCAATCGATCGCGACACTGCGCCATGCTCTCGATCTCGGGGTGACCTTCTGGGACACCTCCGACTTCTACGGCGTCGGACACAACGAAGAGCTGATCGGACGGGCCATCGGCGGGCGCCGTGACGAGGTGGTGTTGGCCACGAAGTTCGGCTTCGCCAACCGCCTGGGGGAGCCGACCCGGCTCCGGGGCGACGCCGCCTACGTGCGACAGGCGTGCGAGGCGTCGCTGCGCCGACTCGGGGTCGACCACATCGACCTCTACTACCAGCACCGGGTCGATCCGCAGGTGCCGATCGAGGAGACCGTCGGCGCCATGGCCGAGCTGGTGCAGGCCGGGAAGGTCCGCCACCTCGGGCTGTCCGAGGCCGGCGCGCAAACGATCCGGCGGGCACACGCGGTGCACCCGATCGCCGCGCTGCAGAGCGAGTGGTCCCTGTGGACCCGCGACCTCGAGGCGGAGATCGCCCCGGTCTGCCGCGAGCTCGGAATCGGCCTGGTCCCGTTCTCCCCGCTCGGGCGCGGCTTCCTGACCGGTCGGTACAGCTCGGTCGAGGGGCTGGCCGAGACCGACGTGCGGCGCGGTCAGCCGCGGTTCGCCGACGGAAACCTCGAACGGAACCTGGCGATCGTCGCGAAGCTGAACGAGCTGGCTGTGGCGAAGGGAGTCACGGCCGGCCAGCTCGCGCTCGCCTGGGTGCAGCACCAGGGCGAGGACGTGGTGCCGATCCCCGGCACCCGGCGGCAGCGGTATCTGGAGGAGAACGTCGCGGCCTTGGCCGTCGAGCTTTCCACCGAGGACCTCGCCGCCATCGAGGCCGCCGCCCCGCCCGAGCAGATCGCGGGCACCCGCTACGACGCGACGAGCCTCACCTTCGTCAACGGCTGAGCGCCCACGGCGCCGACCCCGGCCACGGAGACCATCGGTACGGCCACCGGGTGCCGTCCGCCGACCACTGCAGGTGCCTTTTGCGCGCATCAGCACGCGGCCTCTGGGTGCCGGGGCCGGAGCCGTGCTGGGTGCCGCGCCGGGCGATCAGCGGTGTCACCCCGAGGCCCCAGGGCAGGCGGCGGGACTTGTCGCGATCGAAGCCCCGGTCGGCGAGGACTGTGTCCGAGCGGCGCGGGGGCCTGCCGCGCTTGCCCCGCTCGGACGGCACGGCCTGGGGAAGTGGGATCTTCGCACCGCGGAGCTCGACGAGCAGGATCTTGTCGTCGGCGGCGAGGGTGCGGGCGCCGAGGTCGGTGGATGCGGCCGAGTGTCTCGCGGGTGAGGACGTGGCGCTTGACTCCGATGAGGGGTCTGCGGCGGGGCCGAGGAGGCGGTGGGGGAGGGCGGCGCGGCCGAGGCGGTCGCCGCGGTAGTGGCGGGCGTTGTGGATGCCCTGGATCTCGCGTCCTTGCAGCCCGGGTTCACGATCTGCCCGTCGCGGCCGGCCGTCACCCCTGGGCACGCGAGCGGCCGAGCTGCCCCTGGAGGAGACCAGTGAGGCGGACGGCCACCGCCACGACCGGGTGGTGTGCTCCGGCCGGCACTGGTCGTCCGCCGTTCGAGCCGGCCTCGCGCTGACCGGACCTGCCGGTCCGGGAGCTCTGGCGTACATCTCGCTGACGAGTTGTCGACGGCCGCGTAGCACTTGAGGACGATCCCCCGTCCGTATGGAGGCGGACTTCTCGGCCGAGAGGGAACCCCGGTGCGCGGTCGCCGTCTTGGTTCTCGCGTCGACTTGATCGTCGAGTCGACACGAGGAGGGGTGTGATGGCAGGTCAGGTGCGTGGGAAGAGTCGGGCGAAGGCCTCGGCGCCGGAGTACCAGGGTGCTCTCGAATCGTTGTCGGTGAACGCCTCACTGCCCGAGGTGCTGGCTCGGGCCGTGGAGGAGCTGCGGACGGCGGAACGTGACGGGGACCGGCGGGAGGAGGCGCGCTGCGGGCTGGCCGTGGCGGAGGCGTGCCGCAGGCTCGGGCGCATAGAGGAGGCCGACCGGGCGTGGAAGGCGAGCTACCGGGCGGCGCGTTCGGCAGGCCACGAGGGGGCCATGGCGTGGGCTCTGTGGAGCGGCGGCACGCTGGCCCGACAGCGGGGTGAATTCAGGCTGGCGTACCGGTTGCTGAGGCTGGCCGCCGAGACGGGCGAGCGGGGTGGTGACGTCGTCGTGCGCGGCTACTCGCTGGCGGGGCTCGCCGAGACCGGGCGCATCCAGGGCGATTACGCCGCGGTGCGGAGGCTGCACGAGCAGCTGCTTGCCGAGGCCCGCCGCCGGGGCGAGGCCCGGCATACGGTGTGGGCGCTGGAGGGCATCGCGCAGATGCACCGCAACACCGGCGAATACGACGAGGCCCTGGCCCTGTTCGAGGAGGCGGCCGACACGGCGTTCCGAGCCGAGGACCGGCGCGGGTGGGCATGGGCGCTGCGCGGCATCGCGGACGTGGTGTCCGTACGCGACGCCGACGTGGAACGCGCCCTGTCGCTGCTGTCCCAGGCGGAGGAGGCCTGCCGGGAGATGCGGCTGTCCAGCGCGCTCGCCTACAACCACAAGATGCGCGGCAACGTGCTGTACCGGGCGGGCCGCTACGAACAGGCCCGTGAGATGTACGCGCTGGCCCTTGAGGAGTTCCAGGAGATGGACGAGCCCCGCGGGACGGCGCTGTCGCGACTGGGGCTGGTCAAGGCCTCCGCCCATCTGGGCCGCGACGCCGCGCACACTGCCGCGGACCTGGCCGAACTGCGCTCGACGCTGGACCGTATCGGGCTGCGGCATGCCCGGGACATGGTGGACAAGGCGGCTGCCGAACTGGGGGTGGGGCCGCTGCCGGACCACGGCGGCCACGAGCAGGACGCCGCGAGGCCCGTGCTGCCGGCGGTCGGGGCCGAGGCGCTTCAGGCCGCCGATGTGGAGGGCCTGCGGTGAGCGCCGTCCCGACACCGTTCTCGCCGGGTGCCGCAGTCGTGACCACGGTACGTTCCTCTCGTGATCACGACATCGATCGCCACATTGATCACGACATTGATCACGACGTCGAACGCGACGTCGATCACGACGCAGCTCCGGACCGTGTCCTGCAGCGTTGTCGTGAACTCGTCCGGCCTGCGCTGGTAAAGGCGGTGGGCAGCCTCCATCCGTGGACCGGTGAGATGGCGGCGTACGCGCTGGGCTGGTCCGACATGGCCGGTACTCCGGATGCCGGCGGATCCGAGGGCAAGGGAGTGCGCCAGGCGCTCGCCGTGCTCGGTGCGGAGGCGGTCGGGGCTGATGGCGCGGAGGCCGTTCCCGGCGCCGTGGCCGTCGAACTCGTGCACACCTTCTCGCTCCTCCACGACGACATCATGGACGGCGACGCCCTGCGCCGGCAGCGGCCTGCGGTGTGGAAGGCATACGGGACCGGCCCGGCCGTTCTCGCCGGCGACGCGCTTCTCGCCCAGGCCGTGACCACCCTGGCCGAGGCCCCGGGCCGGTACGCGGCGTCCGCGGTCCGCTGCTTGTGCCGGACCCTGAACGCGCTGGTGTCGGGGCAGGCGCAGGACCTGCGCTTTGAACACCGTCCCTGGTACGGCCCCGGCGCAGTCGGCCTTGAGCAGTACCGGTCGATGGCCGAACAGAAGACGGGCGCCCTGCTGGGCTGCGCCGTCGCACTCGGCGCGGTCCTTGGCGGCGCCCCCGACCGGACCGTGACCACGCTCGAACGGGCCGGCCGCCATCTCGGCCTCGCCTTCCAGGCGGTGGACGACATCCTCGGCATATGGGGCGACCCCGCCGTGACCGGCAAACCCGTCCACGCCGACCTGCGCAGGGGCAAGAAGACCTACCCGATGCTCGCCGCACTGGCCGGTGGAGGCAGGGCCGCGCACGAACTGGCGGCGCTGCTCGACCCTCCCCAACTGCTCGACCACGAGACCGCCGCACACGTCGCGGCACTCGTGGAGGAGCTGGGCGGGCGGACCGCGAGCCGCGACGAAGCACGCCGGCACCTGGACACCGCCCGCCGCGCGCTGCGCGACGCGTCCCTCGCGCGCACCGCCGCACAGCAATTGGACCGGCTGTTCACGTACGTGCTCGACCGGACCAGGTGATCACCGTTCCGCCTTTGTGATCACCCCGTCGGTGACGGCGGGACGACGGGGGCCCGCGGCGGAGCGCGTGAGGACGGCGGACCGAGCGTGGTCGTCAGCCAGGCCGGAGCGTTGATGCACGTCAGCAATACCGCGCAGTGGCTGAACGCGACGCCGGGGCCGCCGGCCTGACGCGGTCGGCTCGACATCCTCGACCCCATGGGAGCTGCGGTCGCCCTTGGAAGTGACCGAAGACCGCGACGGCTGTTCGTCGCCGAGCCTGAGCCGATCGGTGCACCGATGTCCGGGCGGGGACTCATGGGACACGGTCCGGCGCCCGGCTCAGGTTCCGGGGAGGATACGGCGCGTTTCGTAGGCCCACATCGCGATCTCGACGCGGTTGCGGGCGCCGAGTTTGGCCATCAGGCTGGCCAGGTGCGTCTTCACCGTGCTGAGGCTGATGTGCAGTGCATCGGCGATCTCGGTGTTGGTCAGCCCGCGAGCGACGGCGAGGAGCACCTGCTCCTCGCGGGCGGTGACGGGGGAGACCGGCTGGGCCACGGGCCGGCCGGCGGGCAGGTCCGCGAATGCCTGGAGCAGACGGACGGTGATGCTGGGCGCGATGAGCGCCTCACCGTCGGACGCCGACCGTACGGCCTGTGCCAGAAGGTCCGGTCCCGTGTCCTTGAGGAGGAATCCGCGGGCGCCGGCACGCAGTGAGCCGTAGACGTACTCGTCGAGGTCGAACGTGGTGATGACGACCACGGCCAGCGGGTCGGCGACGCCCGGGCCGGCGACCAGCCGGGTGGCCTCGAGCCCGTCGAGTGCGGGCATGCGGATGTCGAACAGGCAGACATCGGGGCGCAGTTCGTGGGCCAGACGTACCGCTTCCCGCCCGTCGGCGGCTTCGCCGACCACCTCGATGCCGGGCTGGGCGTTCAGCATGATCCTCAGCCCGGTGCGGATGATGGTCTGGTCGTCAGCGACGAGGACGCGGATGGGCACCGTTCTCGGTCCTCCCTCTCGGCAGTTCGGCTTCGACATGCCAGCCCTGGTCGGCGCCGGGGCCGGCTTGTAGCGTGCCGCCGAGCAGCGTGGCGCGCTCGCGCAGTCCGGTGAGTCCGTATCCGGCACGGCCTCGGCCGGTGCGGTGGCCGTCGTCGCGCACGCTCACCCGTACGGTGTCCCGTTCCGCGGTGACACGGACGACGACCTCGGTCGCGTTGACCGCATGGCGCATGGCGTTGGTCACCGACTCCTGCACGATGCGGAAGACGGCCGCGTCCACGGCCGGGGGCAGCGCGTCCAGTTCGCCGTCGAGACCCAGGTCGACCCTGAGACGACCACCCGGCGTGCGCACGAGACGCTCCAGGTCCGCGACGCCGGCAGGCGGCGCCAGCTCGGCGCCGGCCTCGCGGTTGCGCAGCGCGGCGACCATGGCTCGCATTTCCTCCAGCGTGCGCGCCCCTTCCTCCTCGACCCCCTCCAGCGCCTCGACGGCGGCGGACGGGTCGGTGCCCGCGAGCACCCGGCCCGCCTGGGCGCTGATCACCATGGCCGAAACGTGGTGGGCCACCGTGTCGTGCAGTTCCCGGGCGAGCTGCTCACGCTCGCGGGAGCGTACCTGCTCCAACTGCCGCTCGCGAGCGGTCCCCCAGAACCGCACGGCGGCCCCGATCAAGCCGGGCAGCGACAGGAAGACGAAGCCCCCGACCTGTTCGGCGGCTGGGGTGTCATCCGCGACGACCCCCAGCGCGAAGGCCGTGAGGATCACCGCGCCGCCCAGCACGACGTCCCGTCCCGATCCCCACCGCGGCAGCGCGTACACCAGCACGAGCACGACCATGCTGGCGTCCAGGCCGATGTGCTCGCGCGGTGCGGCGACCAGCGAGGCCAGCTGGAGCAGGATCACCGAGCCGAACCCCAGCGTGACCATCGCCAGCGGGCGGGTCCGGCGCCACAAGGGCAGCAGGCACAGCCATACGGCGAACACCACCGCCACCGGCCGCCACGCGACGTTCTCGCGCAGGGTGGCCTCCAGCACCACAGCGCCCAGGCTCGCGGCGAGCAGCGCCCAGTCCCGCCACACCCGGGCGGGCGCGTCGGGCGGCCGGGGTTCGGTCCACAGGGTTCGCAGGTCGTCTCGGAGCACGGTTCTCAGCCTAGGGGCCGCGGCGTGCCGCGCATCGGCCGAAAGGACGGGTCGTCACTCCGCCCCGGGGCCGACGGATCCGCGGCCCGCGGGCCGATGTCGCGGAGCGCCGTGGCGACGAGCCTCGATCTTGGCGGCCGTACAAGGACGGCCGACGAGGTGGTTGGAGGACCCGATGCTCTCGAAAGCCCTGTTGCGCCTGGGCGCAAGCGCCGCCCGCCATCCGTGGCGGGTGATCGCGGCATGGCTGATCGCCGCCACGCTCGCCGTCCTCGCCGCCGTCGCCTTCGGTGGGCGGACCGCGGACTCGATGACCGCTCCGGGACTGGACTCCCAGCGGGCCGCGGAACTGATCGAGCGGGCGGGCACCGGCCAGGAGGGGATGACCGCCCAAGTGGTCGTCACCCCCCTCGACGACGGTGCGACGTTCCTCGACGACGACGCGCGTACCGCTCTCACGCGGCTGCGGGCCGAGGTGAAGCGGCTGCCGCACGTGCTCGGCACGAGCGACCCGGCGGGGGCCCTCGACGCGGGCGGGGACACCGCCGTGGGCGGCGGCCTCGTCTCGGCCGACGGGCGCATCGCGGTCGTCCGGGTGCAGTATCCCGACCAGAGCCGGCTGTCGGCCGAGGACCTCGACGCCCTCGTCGAACTCGGCGACCGGCTGCGCGCCGAACTGCCCCTGCGCATCGAGATGGGCGGGAACCTCTTCTACGCCTTCTCCGACCCCGGCGGCGGCGTGAGCGAGCTGATCGGCCTCCTCGCCGCGGCCGCGATCCTGTTCCTGGCGTTCGGTTCGCTCGTCGCCGCCGCGCTGCCGATCGGCATGGCGGTCTTCGGGCTGACCGTCGGGGTCGCCACGATGACGGTACTGGCGGGGGTGACGGACGTCCCGACCTTCGCACCCGTCCTGGGCAGCATGGTCGGGCTCGGAGTGGGCATCGACTACGCGCTGTTCGTGCTCGCCAGGCACCGGGGGTATCTCGCGCGCGGGCTCGATCCCCGCGAGGCGGCCGGGCGAGCGGTGGCCACGGCCGGGCGGCCGGTGGTCTTCGCCGGCGGCACCGTCGTCGTATCGATCCTCGGCCTGGCGGTCGCGAACGTGCCCTTCATGACGGTGGGCGGGGTTGCCGTCTCGATCGTCGTTCTGACGATGGTGCTCGCGTCGGTGACGCTGCTCCCGGCCCTTCTCGGTGCGGCGGGCCCGCGCCTGGCCCGGCCCGGCCGGATCGGCCGGGCTCTGCAGACCAGGAAGCCGGCCCGAATCGCACGGCGGGACCCGGCGGCGGGCGCCGCCCACGCCGCCGGGTGGCGTCGCTGGATCGGGCACGTCAGCCGGCACCCGGTGCCGTACGCGGTCGGGGCGGCGGGGCTGCTGCTGACCGCGACGCTGCCCGTGCTCGGCCTGCGCGTCGGCCTGCCCGACGACGGCTCACTGCCCCACGGCCGTACCGAGCGCCGGGCCTACGACCTCGTCGCCGAGGGGTTCGGCCCGGGCACCAACGGTCCCCTCGTCATCGCCGCGGACCCCACCGGCGATCCCGGAGTGCTGGACCGACTCGTCAGGGCGGTCGCGGCGGATCCGGGCATCGCATCCGTCGCGCCGACGCACATCGATCCGGCCACCGGCATCGCGACCCTCGTGGTGTTTCCGACGACCAGCCCTCAGGACAAGGCCACGGCCGACACCATCGCCCGGCTGCGCACCGACGTGCTGCCCACGGCGATCGCGCACGGACCGGCCAGGGCCCACGTCGGCGGCGCCGCCGCGAGCCTGTCCGACGTGGGCCGACGCACCAGCCAACGCCTGCCGGTGCTCGTCGCCGCCGTGCTGGCGACGTCGTTCCTGCTGCTGATGCTGGTCTTCCGCTCCGTACTCGTACCGCTCAAGGCGGTACTGCTGAATCTGCTGAGCATCGGCGCGGCCTACGGCATCATGGTCGCGGTCTTCCAGTGGGGCTGGGGAGGCGCACTCATCGGGCTGGAAGCGACGGTCCCGATCGTGTCGTTCATCCCGATGTTCCTCTTCGCCATCCTGTTCGGCCTGTCGATGGACTACGAGGTGTTCCTCCTCTCCCACGTACGCGAGGAGTACCTGCGCACCGGCGACAACGGCACGGCGATCGTCGAGGGCGTCTCGGGCACCGCCCGGATCATCACCTCGGCCGCCCTCATCATGGTGGCGGTCTTCCTGTCCTTCGCCGTCGCCGACGACCCCTCCACCAAAATGTTCGGGCTCGGCCTGGCCACGGCGATCTTCATCGACGCCACGGTCGTACGCATGGTGCTCGTACCGGCGACCATGACACTCCTCGGCCGGACCAACTGGTGGCTGCCGAAGTGGCTGGACCGGATGCTTCCCCGCGGCCCGATCGGCACCGACGACACGGACGCGGAATCCACGGGTGAGGCCCCGCCTTCCCCCCGGCCGCGGCTTTCTCCAGGGCGGTGACGACGTCCTCGTCGAGGTGCGTCCCGGCCGCGTCGCGGTGGGCTCGGGCATCGCCGCACGTCGCCGACCACCATCTCGGCGGCCACATGAGCGACCGGACGGCCTGAGCAGACACGTGCGACCAGCAGTCTCCTACCGAAGACGGTCAGCCGGGCGTTACGGTGGGCCACGAAGACCTCCGTGAGGTGAGTTCCCAGACAGCTCCCACCACACCGGAAGTCTTCGCCATGTTCAAGACCACGACTGTGTCGACAACGCTCGTGATCAATACATCTAGGGCTGATCGCCGGTGTCGAGGGCGTGTTCTCTAAGGAATGCGCCCGCGTGGGCCGCTGCTTCTTCGGCGGTGGCGTACGGCTCCCCATCGGCGGCCGCGGCGGACACCCCGTCAGCGCCTCGCCCGGTCCAGCCCCAATCACCGGAAGGCGACCGCACCAGCTCGGCACTCCCTCCGAACAGCGCAAGCGTGCTTTTGCCCACGGTCGCGGGTGCCGGGCGGCTGACGGCCTCGGGCCATTTCTTGCGGGCGCCCTGCCGGGTGATGCCCCAGACAGCTCCCAACTGCTCATAACTCGCGCCGTAGGAACCGGCGGTAGCTGCAGCCTGCTCCGTGAGTCGCTTGACCTCCCCGTCCATCACCTTCCACGCGGCCAGGACGGACAGCGCCACTTCGACAGGATCCGCCTCCCACATACGGTCGGCGGGCAGCCCCGTCTGCCGGGAGCGGATGGACGATGCCAGGGGGTTCAGGGCGTCGTACAGGGCCTTGTCGAGCTCTGCCTGCTCTTCTGGGGTGATCTCAGCGGCTGTCATGCGACAACTGTAGTTTCCGAACCTGCCTAAGTAAACTAAAGTTTCCGTTCTCGGCGTCGTGTCAGCCCGGGCGGGGACCGGAGGAGTCGTCGTCCGGGTTCACACCGGTGAACGCCGAGTCGTCCTTCGTGCCGCTGGGGCGCTGTGTCCGGCCCCTTCGGCCGGTGTCGCGCACGCCCTTCTCCGACGAGCGGCCTCGCTTCTCGCCTCTGGCCGTGTCGCTGTGAACGGTGGCGCCGGGGACGTTCCGTTCTTCCTCCTTGGCGATCTTCCGTCCCTTGCCGGGCGGGGGCGCGTGCTTCTCGGGGTGGAAGGAACGCGAAGCGCTCGGATTCTCCTGCTGTCGCGTTTCGTCCACATCAGGGGACCAGCCGTGCTGTCCGGCCATACCGTCGCGGCTCGGCTCGCCGCGCGAGGGCCTGGAGGACTTCGGTGTTTCGGCCATGAGCCGACCTGCCTGTCCGTGCGAGGGGCATGCGTTCGCAAACCCTTGGACTCCGATCTTCCCACGAGGCACATGGCGCGTCTCCTGGACGGCCCACTGCGGCGATCGGGCCGCCAATCGGCCGGACGCACACCTCGAACGGGTGAGGTGCGGGCTCCGCCACCCCGGTGCCCCCCTCGTGCTGCCCCATGATCGCAGGCGGTTGGTGGACCGCGGTTCCCAGGGCCGAACCCCCTCCCGCGACCCGGAAAGGCCGCCCATGCGCATCCTGCTCGTCGCCAGCAGCTTCAACAGCCTCACCCAGCGCGTCCTGGTCGAGCTGCGCGACCGCGGGCACACCGTCCCCGTGGAGGTCACCCCCGGCGGGGCCGCCGTGCGCGAGGCCGTGGCACGCCACGCGCCCGATCTGGTCGTGGCCCCCATGTTGAAGGCCGTCGTGCCCCGCGATGTGTGGACGGCGCACCGTTGCCTGATCGTGCACCCGGGACCCGTGGGCGACCGCGGCCCGTCCTCGCTGGACCACGCGATCCACGACGGGGTCGAGGAGTGGGGCGTCACCGTTCTCCAGGCCGACGAGGAGATGGACGCGGGCGACGTCTGGGCATCCGCGACCTTCCGCGTGCCGGAGGTCGGCAAGAGCGATCTGTACCGCAACGAGCTGTCCGACGCCGCCGTGGCCGCCGTGCTCCGCGCCGTCGAGAGGGTCGCCGCCGGGGCGGCACCGCGTCCGCAGACCGGCGAGATCCGCGCCCGACCCGCTCTCCGCCAGGAGGAGCGCCGGATCTCGTGGGGCGAGGACACCACCGGGACCGTCCTGCGCACCCTGCGGGCCGCCGACTCGCAGCCCGGCGTACCGGACCGGCTGCTCGGCGCCGAGTGGTTCCTGCACGGCGGCCACGCGGAGGACGGTCTGCGCGGGCGGCCCGGTGCTCTGCTGGCCACCCGGGCGGGCGCGGTCTGCCGCGCCACCGTGGACGGCGCGGTGTGGATCCCCGAAGTCCGTGCCCGCACCGGCCCGGGCATGCCGCGTGCCTGCAAGCTCCCCGCCACCCTCGCCCTCGCGGGCCGGCTGCCGGAGCTCCCCGAACTGCCGGCACCCGTCGACCCGGCGCCGGGGGGGCGGGGGGCGGGGGGTGGGGGGGAGGGGGGGGGGCCCGGGTTTTGGGTGGGTGTGGTAAACGCGGGAAAAACGGAAAGCGTGGGG
>NZ_JBEOVH010000041.1:0-57765 GCF_040295385.1 Streptomyces sp. NPDC002825 | reverse complement strand
GGACACGGTTCTCTTGGTCGAAAACCCATCTACCAGGGGCTTCGCCACGCTGTCAGCCCAACTGCCGGACCAGATAATCAGGTTGGAAAGGGCTCCGTGCCTGAATCTTCTCCGGCTTGCTCAGCTGGTAGAAAGCACAGCCCGTCCGATAGGTCTGCCCGGATTCGACGACCCATTCCCGGATCGCCGCGTCACGGGCCACCGGAATCAACTGGTAGGCCGAGGGGTCGGCAGGGGTGAGACCGGCCGCCTCGATGGTCTCCTTGTTGACCGCTTCCGCACCCGTGGAGAACACAGCCCGCGATCCGCGGATGCCCTTGGTGCGCCCCACCATGAACTTCTCGGTGGCCTCCTGGATGACCTGCCCGGCCTCCTCGAGACCCTGTGTGCTGGTGGCGTCCCAGATGGCGATGTTCTCCTTCGGGAAGCCGCAGTTCATCGCCTCGCGCTTGCCCATCTGGTCCGGTACGAGGACGGCGAGGGTCCAGTTGTCCTGCTGGCTCTGGATCATTTCGGCCACGGCGTCCACCAGTTGACGCGCGTTCCGGACGGGGGTGCCGGGGCAGCGGTGACTCGCGTTCTCCTGGCCGTCCGTCAGGACGAAGGTCAGGAAGCTGTGGTCGCCGTACAGCTGAGCGGTCTGCGCCAGCTCCCGCTGCGATTTCAGAGCGGCCGCCAGAAGGGCCGTCATTCCGCCGACGCGGTACAGCTGCTTCAGGGACGGCATGCGCAGGACGTCCTTGTCGTAGATGACGCACTCCACCGCGTCCGCGAAGACGTACACCGTGACTCGCGTCTCCTGGTCCAGTTCCCTCGAACGGCGGGCCAGATAGGCGATCTGCTGATCGGCGACTTCCACGACCTTTTTGCTCAGATGCGACATCGACGAACTGGCGTCCAGCACAAGGGCGACGTGATTGATGTAGTTCTGCTTTCCGGACAAGACAGGTTCCCCCTCATTCCGTCGTGATGGTTCTACGTTCTCATCCACCACTGACAATCGACCTCGGGCGGCGAGGCGGGGGAGCCGGCGTCGCCGGTCATTCGGGACGGTTGAAGCGGTGCGCGGCCCACAGCAGGGCGAGGGCGCCGCCGGCCAGGAGGAGGACCGCTTCGAGGAGGAGGGGCGGTGGCCCGCCGGCCCACTCGATGCCGGCGGCCGCCGCCCGGTCCGGTACCCGGAGGGCGATCGTGCGGCGGAGGAGGTCGACCGCGTACGCGAGCGGGTTGGCGTCGGACAGTGCCCGGACCCAGCCGGGCAGAGCCGCGAGCGGGAAGAAGCCCCCCGAGAGGAACAGCAACGGCATCATCACCAGGCCGAGCAGCGTGTGGAACGTCTCGGCCCTGCGCAGACCCACGGCCAGCGCGAGCGCCAGGGCCGTGACGGTGAAGGACGCCAGGATCATGCCGGCGAGCAGCAGCACCAGGAGGAGAGGGTCGTACGGCAGCCCCGCCACGCCCGCCAGGCCCAGCAGGACGGCACCCTGCACGGTGGCCGTCAGCGTGCCGCCCGCGCAGCTTCCCAGGAGCAGGGTGGAGCGGCGCACCGGCGCCATCAGGAGCTCCCGCAGATAGCCGCTCTCCCGGTCGGTGATCAGCCGGATCCCGACCATGATCGCGGGTGTCTGCACCGTCATCATCAGCATGCCGGGGAAGAGATACGTCTGGTAGCCGACACCCAGCGAGGACCGGGGGATGAGGGCGGCCAGTCCGCCGCCGAGGATGAAGAGGTAGAGCACGGGGTGGAGCAGCATCAGCGCCGTGTGGGTGCGCTGACCGGCCAGGCGCAGCAGATCGCGGTGGACCAGGGCGTGGACCGCGCGCAGTTCGTGCCGCAGACGGTGGGAGGCCGGCTCGGCGGCGGGCGTCTCCGAGGGCTTCCGGACAAGGGCGGTCATCGGCCGCCGCCGGTCTCCGCCGCCACGCCGGCGGTCGGCCGAACGGCTGGTGTGGCGTCCATGCTGCGCCCGGTGTGGTGGAAGAAGACGTCGTCGAGCGTGGGCGGGGTCGCCGAAGCGGCGTGCACCGCGATCCCGTCGGCCTCCAGCGCCGCACACAGCCGGGGGATCCACCCGCTCCCGCCCGGCAGTCGCAGACGGATGCCGTCCGCTTCCACGCTGACCGCACGCTCGGGCGGCGCGATCCTGCGGACGACGCGCTGCGCCGCCGGGTCGTCGCCGGTGCGCAGAACGATCCGGTCGTCCCCGATCGCGGACTTGAGCCCGAGGGGCGTGCCCTGTGCCACCAGCCGGCCGCGGTCGATGATGGCGAGACGATCGCAGTTCTCCGCCTCCTCCAGGTAGTGGGTGGTGACGAAGAGAGTGCTGCCGTGCCTCTCCCGCAGGGCACGCAAATGCTCCCAGACCTGAGCCCGGGCGTGCGGGTCGAGACCGGTGGTCGGCTCGTCCAGGAACAGCACGCTGGGGGCGTGCAGCAGCTGGCGCGCGATCTCCAGCCGGCGCCGCATGCCGCCGGACAGGGTGCGCACGGGGGAGCGGCGCCGCTCGGCGAGACCTGCGGTCTCGAGCACTTCGGCGGTCCGTCCGCGGGCGTCGCGGCGGGACAGGCCGTAGAGCCGTGCGTGGATGTGGAGGTTCTGTTCGGCCGTCAGGTCCGGGTCCACGGCGCTGTGCTGGAAGAGCATGCCGACCCGGCGCCGTACGTCGTGGGGCCGGGTGAGGACGTCGGCCCCGGCCACCGTGGCATGACCGGAGGTGGGGCGGGCGAGCGCGCACAGCAGGGCGATGGTGGTGGACTTCCCTGCGCCGTTGGGGCCGAGGAAGGCGAACGTCTCGCCCCGTGTCACGTCCAGGTCCAGGCCGCGTACGGCGTGGGTGGTCGTGCCCTCCGGCCCCGGGTAGCTCTTGACCAGACCGCGCGTGCTGATGGCGTACGCGGACGAGGGCGGGTGGTGTGGGGTGCGCGGGCTAGGGGGCGCGGCCGTCCTGAGGGCCGCCCGGGCGAGCTCGTCATCACCGGCGTGTCGCTGCATGGTCTGGTCCTCGTCTGCGGGTTCGCGGAGTCGGCGGTCACCGGTCCGTGCTCGTCCCTTCGGTGCTCCGGCCGGCGGCTGCCCGGGACAGCCGCCGGCCGGATGGTGCCGGCTGTCCTACGCGCAGCTGACGCCGATGCAGACCGTGTTGAGGAGGGTCAGCAGGCCGACGCACTCACACGTCGCGGCGAACGGCGCTCCGTCGGCGCCGACGGGGTCGGTCTCCGGAAGGGCGTGCAGACGGGCCAGCAGTTCGAGGTCCTGGTTCTCCATGGGATCTTCCTTCTTTCTCTGAGGTGGCGGCAGCACTGCTCTGCCGCTCGACCCGGCGTCCGGTCGGGCCGGCGCCGGGAGTCTTGGGGGAGGGAACGCGGAAGGCGTTGGGCGGTGACGCGGAGCGAGGCCTGCGACCGATGCGGCGGGCTCAGCCCGCCTGCTCGACCATCCAGTGCCGGGGGCTGGTGCGGCGGACCCGCAGGAGGAAGGCGAGGATCCCGGCGGACCCGTCGCTCCAGCTGGTCGACACGTCCCCGTACTCGTTGGGGAACACCACCCGGTCCCCGCGGTGGGCTCTCTCGGCCAGGAGGAGGCCGGCCAGATCCTGGGCCATGACGTGGTAGACGGCCTCTCCCGTGGCCTCGGCCATGTCGAGGAGGAAGTCGCCGTTGCCGGCGAGCCCGTGGCACTGGGTGAGTGCGGCACGGGAGGCGCGTTCCGTGACGGCGTGGGTGCCGCGGCGGGCGAGCTCGCCGAACCTGGCGTCCCCGGTGGCCTGCCACAGCCGGACGAGGAAGGTCCCGATGCCCGCCGCGCCGTGGCACCAGTACGGGGCCGTGGGCACGTCACCGGCCTGTGCCGGCCACTGGGCCGCCTCCCCGGTCCGTACGGCAGCGGCCAGGAGGTCCTCGCCGATCTCCACGGCCAGCTCCCGGTGGTCGGGACGCCGGGAGAGGTCCGAGGCGGCGAGGAGGAAGCAGCCGATGCCGGCCGTCCCGTGCGCGAAACCGAGGTAGCGTTTGCCGCCCTCCGGGGAATCGGCCTCCCCGGGCACGGCCCAGCCCACTCCGGCGGCCTCGCGCGTGACGGCGTCGGTCAGCCGGTCGGCCGCGTCGACGGCCAGTTCGGCGAAGCGGGTGTCCCCGGTGCGCTGCCAGAGGTGGAGGGCGGCCAGACCGCTCCCCGCGGTGCCGTGGGTGACGTCGTGATGGGGTGTCACCTGCTGAGGCGCGAGCGCCAGGGCCACGGCGTGGTCGACGAGCCGACGGTCCTCGACCGCGCGCCCCGCCTCGCACAGCGCCCAGGCGGTGCCACGACCGCCGAAGTGCAGGCCGGGGCGCGGGGAGCGGAGGTCGGTGCGGTCCGCGATCCAGTGGCCCGCGGTCGAGAGCAGCCCGGGCAGGCGCGGGTCGCCGGTGAGTTCGAAGTACCGCGTCAGGACGGCCAGGACACCGGCGGCACCCTGCTGCACGGTGCAGGGGTCGCTCTCCCCGGCCAGGGTCGACACCGGCCACAGGCGTCTGTCGTCCGCGGGAGTCATCGAGTCGACGAGATGGTTCACGAGCCCGGCCACCGCCTCCTCGTGCAGCCTGGCGTCCTGCGAGGTGCCCTTCGGATTCCCGGCTCCTGTCCAGGGCGCCGACCGGTCCAGGTCCCGCGCCCCGGAATCCGACCTCCCCAGGGCCTCGCGAGCCGCCGCCGGATCCCACCGCTCGGCGGGATCGTCGCGCATCAGCCCGAGGATCGTCTCCACGAGGCGGCAGGGGAGGCGGAGCGGGGCGGCGCTGGCCGCCAGCCAGGCGGCGAGCCGCTCCTCGGCGGGCCTGGCGTCGGGCTCCTCGGTCAGGAGGTTCGGAACCTTCCCGGCCAGGACGAAGCAGACGGTGGCCCCGAGACTGTAGTAGTCGGCCGTCGGGGACACGGGCGCGTCGACCAGGCGTTCGGGGGCGCTGAACCCGGGCGTCCCCACACGCGTCGGCAGCGCGGGCTCGTCCTCCAGGACGGCGAGCTCCAGGTCGATGAGGCGCAGTTCGCCGTCGGGGCGGACCATGACGTTGCCCGGAGTGAAGTCCCGCAGGACCAGCCCGTGGGCGTGTGCCTCCGCCACCAGCTCCACCAGACGGGCGACCTGCGCGAGCGCGTCGGCGCGGTAGCGCTCCCCTCCCGCGTCGCGGAAGTGCTCGGCGACCCAGGTGCGCAAGGTGACGCCCGGCACCTCCTCCTGGGCCAGGAACAGATGCCCGCCGTGCTCGAACAGCGCCACGGCCTCCGGGGCGAGCCCCGTGCCCGCGAGCTTCTCCAGCGTCCTGGCCTCGGCGCGCAGCCAGTCCCGCACGTCCCCGCCGGAGGCATCGCCCTCCACATGCGGCCGGGCCTCCTTGATCACCACGCCCGCGCCGGTACGGGCATCGCTGCCCCGGTACACACCGCCCTTGTTCGTCTGCCGGATCGCCTCCCGTACCGCGAAGCGGCCCCCGAGCACCACCGGACGGTCCTTCGCCTCCCCGCTACGCGGCGCCACCGGCACCACGGCGGGGAACGGACACTCGGCCCAGGGCGGCGCGGAGTACTGGCCGGTGCGCCTGTCCTCCACCGGGTTGCCGTCGGGGTCCTCGATGAACCACACCAGCAGACCGTCGTCCGACAGCCGCCGCCGGCCGACGAACGACCCGTAGCGGTAGTGCACCAGGCTGCGCACGGCGTACGGCTGGTCGGACAGGATCCGGGGGCCGGCGAGGCCCGCCGTGGCGCCGTGCAGCTCCTGGGCGAGCGCGGCCGCCTCGGCGTCCGAACGCGGATACACGGTGATGAACTTGCCCGAGCTTCCCCGGGGCGTCGCACGGGAGTTGAGGGCACCGACCTGCTCCAGGGACCGGGCGAACTTGAACCCCGACCTCTCCCGCAGCAGCACGCCGAGGGCCTTGGTGAGGACCGTCGGCGCGGAAGCGGTCGTGGCCGAGAGGTGCAGCTTCCACCCCTGCGCGCGCCGCGTCCCGCCGACGGGCGCGACCTTGCACCACATCTCGTCCGCCTCGACCGCCCAGCGCGCACCCGTACCCGTGGCGTGCAGCGCTCGGCGGAGGAGGTCTTCCAGCTCGACTTCGGTAGCGTGGCTCGTCATTGCGTGTCCCTCTCAACGGTGAGAACCGCTGACGGGAAGGTGCCCGACGACGTGAACGGACCAACACGGGGGCACCCGTATTCACTTCATTCAGCGAGCGCGCGACGTGATACCCCTGCCAAGAGGCGCGCCCGGCGCAGCGAGCGGCGCACGAATGCGACGTCCGACGACGTCACGACGCCCGTACGCCTTCGATGCCGGCCGGCGTCGTCAGGCCCGCGTCCGTCGCCTCCCGGTCTTCCTCGACGGTGACACCGGGTGCGGGTGCGGCGAGAGCCGAGAGCGTCCGGAGGGCGCGTGCGGTGGCGGAGCCCGGCTCGACGTTGTAGACGCACAGGGTCTGTTCGGCGTCACCGGGGACCTGGAAGGACTCGTAGGAGAAGTGGAGTTCACCGACGCTCGGGTGCTGGTAGTGCTTGGCGCCGTGGGTGCGGCGCAGTACCCGGTGGTCGTTCCACCAGCGGGTGAACTCAGGTGACTTCACGGTGAGTTCACCGATGAGGTCGGCGAGGCGCCGGTCGTGGGTGCTGCGTCCGGCTTCGAGGCGGAGGATGGCGACGGTCTCGGCGGCGATGCGCTCCCAGTCGCCGACGCGGGCGCGGGCCTCGGGGTCGAGGAGGTAGTAGCGGGCGAGGTTGCGGTGGGGCGCGGGCAAGGCGTCGAAGTCGGTGAGGACTTCGCGGGCGAGGCGGTTGGAGGCCAGGACGTCGGTGCGCCGGCCCAGGATGAACGCGGGCACGTGGTCGAGCGTCTGCAGCATCAGATACAGGCCGGGGCGCACCCGCTGGGGACCGGCCGGGGCGCGGCGGGCCGATGCGGGCCTGGCCAGGAGGTCGGTGAGGTGTTCCCGCTCGGACGGGTCGAGGCGCAGCGCGCCGGCGAGGGCTTCGACGACCTCGGGGGAGGGGTTCTGGGCCCGGCCCTGTTCGAGGCGCGTGTAGTACTCCGTACTGACGCCGGCGAGTCGGGCGACCTCGTCCCGGCGCAGGCCGGGTACGCGGCGCACCCGACCGTCCTCGGGCAGTCCGGCCTGGTCGGGGGTCACCCGGGAACGGCGGGTGCGGAGGAAGTCGGCGAGTTCGCGACCACGGTCATCCATGCCCCCAGTGTGCCGGGTGCGGGCGGGCCGCACCCTGGTGGCGGGTAGTACCGGCGGTACCTGCCTCGGGGATACCTGCCTGGTCAGGGCACTTCTCGGCGTCCCGGGGGGGTGCCTCCGAGTGGTGTTCTTGTTCGGGGGCCGACGGCGACAGGCCGCGGTCCTGGACCCCTTCACCTCATCCACCCCGAAAGGCGTGTCCCATGACCACGCACCCTGCGCACTCCTCCGTCCGTCCCCTCTCCGGCCGCGTCGCGGTGGTGACCGGTGCCTCCAGCGGCATCGGTGAGGCGACCGCCGAGCACCTCGCCGCGCTCGGAGCCCGAATCGTCGTCCTGGCGCGGCGAGCGGACCGCCTGGCGGAGCTCGTCGCCCGGATCGAGAAGGACGGCGGGCAGGCGCTGGCCCTGCCGGCCGATGTGACCGACCAGGCGGCCGTCCGTGCCGCCGCGGAACGGGTGGCGGCCGAATTCGGCGGCGCCGACCTGCTGTTCAACAATGCGGGAGTGATGCTGCCGGCCCCCGTCGAGGAGTTGGCCACCGAGCAGTGGCAGCGGCAGATCGACCTCAACGTCACCGGCCTGATGAACGTGATCGGGGCCTTCACCCCGCAGCTGGTCGCGGCCGCCGCCGAACGTGGCGTCGCGGACCTGATCAACACCTCGTCGATCGCGGCGCAGAACATCTTCCCGAACTTCGCCGTCTACTCCGCGACGAAGGCGTACGTCACCCATCTCTCCCGGCACCTGCGGGCCGAGCTCGGCGCGAAGAACGTCCGGGTCTCGGCGATCGAACCGGGCATCGTCGGCACCGAGCTGCAGAGCCACGTCACCGACGCCGGCGCCCTCGCGTGGCTGGAGGACTCCAAGGGGACCATGGAGTGGCTCACGCCCGAGGACGTCGCCCAGACCGTCGGCTTCGTCGCGAGCCTCCCGCCGCGGGCCAACCTCCAGCAGGTCACCCTCATGCCGACGGCCCAGGCGAGCTGACGCGACAGCCGGCGGCTTCGTACGGAAAAAAGGAGCGGGTCCGGGGGCGTAGCCTGCCCCCGGACCCTGTGGATGCCGCTCACATCACACGCCGGCACACTTGAGGACCCGGGTCATTCGTCATTGCGTCGCGTCCTGCCTTTGGACCACCGCCGATCGAGCTCGGCGGACCAGATTCGAACTGGCATTTCGACGCACCAGGGCCCGGGCCCGGTCGATCCGGCGATGAGCGGCGCATGCTGAGTCTGGAGCAATAGTCTGAGATTGACCGCGGTCTGCCTCTGCCAGGTTGGGCCATCCCGGCGGGAAGTGCCGGGAGGAGGACTCGAACCTCCACTGGAACCGCGGATGTCACGACAAGGCTCAGCTTCAGCTTTGCGCTCCTCGCGCACCCCGGCCGTGTTCTGTGGCCGGGGAGTCTGTGGTGTCGCGGCTACCCGAAGAGGTAGCCGAAGACGGCGTCGCCGACCCGCTGGTCGGTGACCTCGGCGCTGTTCGCCTCCTCACGGGCGAACTTCACCGCCTGCTGGAGCTTCTCCACCCGCTCCAGCAGCTCGTTGACCCGGCGGGCCGGCAGCGCGCCCGAGAACTTCACCGTGGTCCAGTAACCGACCGGCACGTCCTCGTAGTACACCTCGACCTGCGCCGGATGCTTGTCCGTCGCCTCCGCCTTGACGTGGTTGCGCGGCACCTTCTTCGTACGGACCGTGCGCACGACCTCGGTCTTCCACGCGTCCGTCGACGGGTCCTGCGTCCACGACTCGGCGGCGTCGAGCACCGGAAGCTTGCGGACGAAGGTGTTGATGTCCGTCAGCTGCTTCTCCAGGAACAGCAGGTACGCCACGGGCACCTGGCTCACGAGCACGCGCCCGTCGACCGTGACGTCCGCACGGGCGTCGCAGTTCGCCCAGTCCTTGGTGGCCGTCACATCGAACAGGCGGGTCAGCGCCCGCGCGGTGTCGCGCAGCACGTCCTCCGCCTTCACCTGCACCAGCGTCGACTCGGGCGGCAGCTGCTCACCCTCCTCGTCCTTGGGCTGGTAGGTGCGGGAGATGCCGGCGAGCAACGCGGGCTTCTGCAGACCGTGATGCGCCGCTGTCAGGTCCTGGTGCGCCCGGGACTTGACACCCTTCTCCACTGCGATGATCTGGTTCAGTTTCGTTGCCACGTCGCCGACCCTATGGCGAGCGGCCCTCCGGGATCGAACGGTTTTTCTGCCCCGGATTCCGGGACCCGGGACGAACCGTGGTGATTTCGGTAAGACACCGTCACAGAACTGTGAAGCGGACACGCGAACCTGGAGTTCACCTCAGCGCAGTACGTGCGCTGTCATCGGGGGGAGTACCGCCATGAGTTCCGTTCGCAGAGCCGCTTTCGTCCTCGTCGCGGTGTCCGCGCTGGCCCTGACCGCCTGCGGGCCGTCCGAGGACGGTGCCGCCGGTGGCCCCGACGTGCCGGCCACGACTCCTCCCGCCTCCACGTCCCCGTCCGCGCCGGGCAAGCCGTCGACCCCGGCCAAGCCGTCGACGCCCGCCAAGCCCACGTCGTCGGCCAAGCCCTCCACGCCCGCCAAGCCGTCCACCCCCGCCTCGCCGTCCACCGATCCGGACTACGGCGTCTTCCCCTGCAGCACCTACGACGTGACGTTCACCGCGAGCCTGGCCGAGTCCACGACCAGCAGCTACCTGCTGAAGATCACCAACAAGAGCGGGAAGCCGTGTCGGGTCCTCGGCCACCCCATCGTGACCTTCGGCGACCTCGACGGGCAGGCGACGCAGCGCGGCACCGCCCCCGGCATCGAGGAGGCCATCCGGCTCGAAGCCGGCGAGTCCGCCTACGCGGGGCTCATGGGCGGCCTGAAGGACGCCAAGAGCAAGACGGTCTCGTCCATCGCGATGACGATGGACACCGAGTCCGACCTGGAGCAGGTGCCGCTCAAGGCCTCGACGCCCGGCCTGAACGTCTCCGCGACCAACTCCGTCACCGCGTGGATGGACAACGCCGAGGACGCGCTCAGCCTCTAGCCGGAGCTGCCGGTCGTCAGGTCGTTCCTCTGAGCCTCCACCGCCGGCCGGAAGCCGCGTTCCTACCCCAGTACCGTCGCGTACGCCGTCTCCCGGACCTCCCGGTCCGGGTGCCGCCGCAGCGCCATGACGGCCGCGCGGCAGGGCTCCGGCCAGTTCAGGCGGCTGCCGAGGACGGTGGCGAGGGCGGCGGCGAGGAGACCCTCCACGAGCCCGCCGTCGTCGCCCAGTACACGTATCGCGGCCAGAGCCGGGGCGGGGTCGGCGAGCGGCCTGCCGTACCGGTGGTGCGCTTCCTCCACGGCCTTGGCCACCCGGGCCGCGAGCACGGGGCGGCCCTCGACCGCGGCGGACAGGTCGCGCAGCGAGAGCAGCAGCTCGGGCTCGGTCGCCTCCAGGTCGATCGCCCGTACGAGGAGAGCGGTGCGGGTGGCGGTGGCGGCCGGCTCGGCCGCCAGCTGCCGCGCCAGGGCCGCGCACATCCGGTGGTCGTGGATCGACGTGCCGACGAGGGAGTGCAGACGACGCCGCGCGGGCAGGTCCCCGCCGGGGCCGCCGCCCTCCGGCTCCCCGGCCGCGATGAGCGCCAGGAGCCGGTCCACGACGCCGTGCAGCAGGCTGCCGGGCTCCGCGCCGCCGATCGGGTGGGGCAGCTCGGACCGGGCGAGCTCCGTCAGGCTGTAGCCCGCCCGATCGCTGTTCAACGGCGAGGCGAGGTCCGTGTAGACGTCCGCGAGGGCCGCACCGGCCGCGGGTGTGTACCGCGCCCAGTCGCGGAGAGCGAGCAGGGCCTTCTCCGCAGCCTGTTCCTCGGGTACGTGGACGAGTCGGGTGACCAGTTCCCCGTACCGCGACCGGTGGGCGGGCGTCAGCTCCACCGGGTTCAGGTCCAGGAGCGTGCGCCGGGCCGCGCCGGGCCCGTCGGCGACCACCGCCTCCAGCAGGGACCACATCTGCTCGTCCGGCAGCAGCGCCGGGGCGAGGCCGACGACGGTCGCGTGCACGTCCGGATGGATGCCCGGGGTGCGGGCCACGGCGGAGAGGAGCGCGGTGGCGGGGCCCGGGGGCAGATGGCGGGCGGCGAGCCGCGCCGCCGCCTTCCGGACGGTCACCTTCACCCCGGTCTCGCGGGTCAGGACGTCACGGAGGAGCGCGGCGACCCGGCTGGGCCGGGCGTGGGCGGCCGCGCGGGTGGCGGCGGACCAGGCGGCAGCGGCCTCCTCGTCGCCCGCGTGATCGAGCAGGGCGCCGAGGGCCGAGGCCGGGTCGTCGGTGTGGGCGGCCGCGTCGAGAGCCGCCGCCCTCAGAGCAGGCTCGCCACGGGCGCCCACCGTCGGCAGTGGCGCGGCGTACCGCTGGAGCAGTGCCCTCCCGTACGTCGGCACCGAGGCCACCGTACGGAGCAGCGCGGCACGTTCGTCGAGACCCCGGCCGTCATCCGCGACCACGGTCGCGGCCAGTCGGACCGCGTCCTCCTGCTGGCGGGGCAGCCACCGGTCGGCGTACCGGAAGGCAGGCAGCGGCCGGGGAACGCCGGCGGCGGGGAACCGCCCGCCCGGCAGCGGTGTCTCGGGCAGGGCGTGGTCCAGCAGGTCGGTGCGTTCCGCGGCGAGTACGGCGAGCACCGGGGGTACGAAGGCCGCGGACGGCTCCCGCGCCAGCAACAGGGCCGCGCGGTCGCCCCGGGTCGCGGGGTCGGCCAGCCAGGCCGCCGCGACCTCGGCGAACATCCCGTCCGGGCAGGAGCGCAGGGCCTGTTCGAGCCGGCCCTGGAGCTCCGGGATCCGGTGCGCACGGCGTCCGGCGGATCGGACCAGCGCGAGCAGGGGCGTGACATCGCCACGGTCGGCGGCCCGGTCCAGCCATGGCCGGAGTACGCCGAGCAGACGTCCGGCCCCGCTGCCGCGCGCCATGGCGCCCACGAGGCCGAGTTCCGGCGTTCCGGAATGAGCGGTCAGCGCTTCCACGAGGCGTACCGCGGTCCGCGCGGCGGGTGAAGGGGGATCGTCGGCGGGGGCGTCCGCGGCGGAGTCGGGGTCGAAAGCAGTCGCGCCCGCAGCGGAGTCGAGGTCAGCGGTAGACCTGGCGGCGGGGGGCCGACCGGTGACGGGACGGGCGGTGGCGGGCAGGGCGGTGGCCGCCCCTGGTGGCGCTACGTCCCCAAGGTCGCCTCGGTCACCGCCGTACGCGTCCGCAGAGTCGAGGTTGTCCGCAGGCGCGTCCGCGGCGGCGGAGAGCAGGGTCAGCGCCAGCGTCCGGATCGTGTCACGGGTCCGAGGCGAGCAGTCCCGGGCGCCCAGGGCGTCCAGACACAGCCGCTCCAGGGCGTCGGACCCGGTGCGTTCCCCGGTGGGTGCCCCGGCCCCGAGGGCGGCCGCGAGCAGCGGCGCCGGCAGTTCGGCGCATGCGGACAGGGCTTCCTCGCGTACGGGGTCGCGCTCGTGGGTGAGACGCCCGGCGGCCAGCATGAGGACCTCCGCCACCTGCCCCGGATCACGCGTGTGGCCGGCGTTGACGACCAGGTGGTACCAGAGCACGCCCCGCTCTTCGGCGTCGTCGGTCCGGAGGTCCGCCAGCAGTTGCGGACGGGCCTCGGCGGCCGGGAGCAGGGCGAGGAGGCCCCACACGTCCCAGCGCGAGTGGCGTTCGGCGCGGGCGCCCTCGATCGCGGCCCGGGCCCGGGCGTGCCGCTCGGCGGCCGGCAGCAGGGCGAGTACCCCTGAGTGCGCACGGACGTTCCAGCGCGGATCCCCCGCGGCGAAGACGGCGTCCACGAACGTGGGCCGACGCGCCGGTGGCACCGACCTCAGCAGAACGCGGAAGGCTTCCCGGTGGAACCACCGGGCCGCAAGCCCGGGCAGGGACGGCGGGTTCGCCGCCGCCAGCTGCCGCAGGACCGCACGGCCGGGTGTCCGTTCCCACCGCCCGGCCGCCCGGCGGGGATCGGTGAACCAGCGCGCGACGCGCTCGGCGTCGACCGCGACGAGCTCCCCGAGCCGGTCGTGCACCGGACCGGGCAGCTCGTCGGGGCCGTACCGCTCAAGGAGGCCGAGCACGCGCCCCGGCGCGGCGGGCAGGGCGGCGGCGATCCCGACGGCGTGCCGCCGCCACCAGAGCGTCCGCGACTGCTCGGGGAGCCCGGCGAGTTCGCGCTCCGCGTGGTCGATGACGGCGGCGGGATGGCGGACCGCCAGCGTGCTCCAGTCCTCGAACGCGAGAGCCCCGGCGAGTTCCGGCAGCAGCCGCGCCGTGAACTCCGTCGAGCACCCGGGCAGCAGACGGGCCGCGTCCCCGTCGCCGTACTCGGTGCGCGCCCGGAGCACCAGGCGCTCGGCGAGCGCGGGCCGTCGCCCGTCGCGCAGCAGCCGCGCGAGGTCGGCGCGGACCACGGCGGGCGCGTCGTCGTAGGCGTCTTCGAGGGCCGCGTCCGCGACGGGCAGCCGTCGCGCCCCGCGCAGCGCGTACCGGCGGACGACGGGGTCGGGGTCGGCGAGCCGAGCGACCAGGTGCTCCGCGTCCCCGGCGGCCAGGGCCGCCAGCGCGGCGAGTCGGCGCTCGTACGGGCCCCGCGCGTCCAGGGCCGTGAGCAGCGGGCGCAGTCCGTCTCGGGAGGCGAGCCGGTGCGCGGTGACGGCGGTGAACCGGAGCCGGGCGGCGTGCGGCAGGGGTTCGAGGGCGGCGAGCAGCTGTTCGGCAGTCGAGATCATCGCGGGCATTGTGCGCGAGAGCGCGCTCCAGCCTCCACCGATTATCGGATCGACCGTGGGGAGGAAGGCCGGGTACGGGAGCTCAAGGGGTGCTCCTCGCGGTCGAGCCCCGTCGCAGCCGGACGGCGACCGCGCCGGCCAGTGCCGTCCCGAGGACCGCCCAGGTGACCGGGTGGGCCCACACGGCGGTGTCCAGTTGCCGTGCGAGGACGAAGACACCCATGACGACGACGAACCAGCCGAACGTCGTGCGCAGCGCGTTCTGAGGGATGCGCCCCGCGAGCCGTCCGCCCACGAGACTGCCGGCCACGGCCGCCGCGGTCACGGTGAGGGCCAGACCCCAGTCGATCCCGACGCCCGAGAGGTGCCCCGCGAGCCCTGCGAAGGAGTTCATCGCGATGACGAGGAGCGAGGTGCCGACCGCGATGCCCATGGGCAGCCCGGCGAGCAGGGCGAGCGCCGGGACGACGAGGAAACCGCCGCCCGAGCCGACAAGCCCGGTCACCGCCCCGACGGCCAGACCGTCCACCGCGATGCGCCTCAGGGGGAGAGCCCGGCCAGGCCCCTCCGGGGCGGACCGGGGCTTGCGGAGCATCGCGACCGCGGTGGCCAGCATCATCAGGGCGAAGCCGACGAGCAGGGCCGGGCCCGGGAGGTACTCGGCGACCCGCCCGCCGCCGTACGCACCGGCCATGCTGAACCCGCCGAAGAGCAGCCCCGTCCGCCAGTGGACACGGCGGGCACGCGCATGGGGGACCAGCGCGGCGAGGCTGGTGACGCCGACCACGAACAGGGAGGTGGCGATCGCCTCCTTGGACCCGAGCCCGGCCAGATAGACCAGGATCGGCACCGTCAGGATCGAGCCGCCGCCCCCGAGGGCGCCGAGGCTGACGCCGACGAGCAGGGAAGCGGCGACGACCAGGGCGGTCACGAAGTGCTCCGCAGCTCCGCGATCACCGTACGGATGTCGGGGCGCGGACCGCGGTTGTACGGCAGCTTGGACAGCAGCATGCCCATGGCGCAGGAGTTGCTGAGGGCCGCGTAGGTCAGGCCGGCTCCGATCGCGGTGCCGATCAGGTGGGCGCCCGGCACGAACACCCCGGCGAGTCCGGTGGCCAGGACGAGCGAGCCGGCCACGAGCCGGACCTGGCGCTCCATGTCCCACCGCTCGGGCCCGCGCTCGACGGGCGCGCCGGCGGTCTCCCAGGCGACGATGCCGCCCTCGAGGACGCGGAGGTTCGGCAGCCCGGCCTCGGCGAGGGCCTTCTCGGCCTGTGAGGCGCGCTGTCCTGAGCGGCAGACGAGGACGACGTCCTCGTCGAGGTGGGTGAGGAGCTCGGCGCGGTGCTCACGGAGGGTGCCGAGGGGCACGTTGTACGAGCCGGGGATGTGCGCCGTACGGAACTCGGCCGGCGTCCGCACGTCGAGGAGGCGCGGGGCGCGCCCTTCCTGGACGAGCCGGTGCAGCACGGTGGGGGTGAGGGAGGGGGCGGTGCTCATGCGATTCCACTTCGAGTCGGTGAGATATACCGAGGGGGGTATATGGGGGGGTGTGAGGGGCCCGGGTCCGGGTTCTTCCGGGGGCGTGGACGGACTAGACCGCCGCCGACTCCGTCAGGGCCCAGGCCGCGTACCCGCCGAGGATGTCGGAGACGTCCCGGAAGCCGCGCTGTCGCAGCAGGCTCGCGGCGATGGAGGAGCGGTGGCCGCCGGCGCAGTGCACGACCAGGGGTCGATCGGTGGGCAACTCGTGCGTGCGGTCCGGAAGTTCACTGAGCGGGATGTGCAGGGCGGACTGGACGAAGCCGTTCGCCTCGCGCTCGCCGCAGGTGCGCACGTCGACGACGACCGGCGGCCGCTCGCCCGCGAGTGCGGCGCGCAGATGGGCGGCGCTGACGCGGCTGGCGGGGGAGACCTCGTCGGCCAGCGCCTCCAGGGCGTCCTCGGGGTTGCGCAGGTAGCCGACGACGCGGTCGAAGCCGATCCGGGCGAGGCGGGTGACGACCTCCTCCTCCCGGTTCTGCGGGGCCATGACGACCAGCTCGGCGGCCGGGTGGAGGACGGTGCCGGCCTGCTCGGCGAAGCGGCCGTCGGCGGGTACGTTCACCGCGCCGCGCAGATGGCCCGCGGCGAACTCCTGCGGGTCGCGGGCATCCACCACGATCGCGTCACCGGCACGCAGCTCGGCGAACTCGGCGAGCGTCAGCGGACGCGGAGCCGAGGCGTCGTAGCGGGCCCGGTCCTTGCGGTTGAGCTCGGCGTCGTACGCGAAGTAGCCGGGCGCACCGGGCTGACCTGCGGTGACGAGGGCGACGAACTCCTCGCGGCCCATCGGGGCGCAGGCGTAGTTGGTGGCCCGCTGCTCGCCGATCGTCGACTGCTTCTCCGGCGACAGGTTCTTGCCGCAGGCGGATCCGGCGCCGTGCGCGGGGAAGACCCGCACCTCGTCCGGCAGGCCCATGAGCTTGTTCTGCACGCTGTCGTGGAGCAGCGCGCCGAGCTCCTCGGCGGTCACGCCCACCGAGGCGAGCAGGTCGGGCCGGCCGACGTCGCCGATGAACAGGGCGTCGCCGGTCAGGACGCCGTACGGCACCTCGTCCTCGGCCCGCTCGTACACGAGGACGCTGATCGACTCCGGTGTGTGACCGGGGGTCTCCAGGATCTCCAGCGTGACGTCGCCGAGGGGGATCCGCTCGCCCTCGGCGAGCTTGCGGATCGGGTACTCGGTCTCGGCGCGCCGGCCGTATGCGATCCAGGCGCCGGTCTCGTCCGCCATCTCCAGATGGCCGGCGACGAAGTCGGCGTGGAAGTGGGTGTTGATCACGCCGACCACGGTGAATCCGCGGGCGTGGGCGTCGGCGAGGTATTCCGAGACGTCCCGGCGGGGGTCGACGACCACCGCCCGGCCCGTGCGCTCGTCGGCGATCATGTAAGACGCCTGGGAGAGACAGTCGAGGTAGTACTGGGCGAAGAACACGGCAGCCCCTTCACGCATGGGGGTACCCCCGGATCGGAAATACCCCCCTAGGTATTTACGTACTCGACGGTAAACAAGGTCCCGCGGCGAAGTCAAATACCCCCCCGGGTATCAATGACCCAGGGGGGTGAGGTGGGGGTGGGTGTTACTGGTAGGCGGGCACGGCCCAGGTGGCCTTGTAGTGCTTACTGTTCTCGGACCAGCGGAACTGGTCCCGAGTGCCGTCCGGCTGGACGATCTCGATCCACGAGGTGTGGTAGTCCCGCTTCAGGGTGCCGTTCTCGTAGTGGGTGTTGGCCAAGGGGCAGTCGTCCGCGCACGTGGTGGCCACCTTGCCGGTCACCGGGTCGTCGCCGATGCTCTTGACGCCGATCCGCACGTTGATCTCGGACTCGTGGGGATAGTCGGTGCACCAGTGCCTGAGGCCGTCCTTCGAGGTGTCGACCTCGCCCTTCTCGTCGCGCAGCGTCTCGACGTGCTCCCGCACGGGCCACTTCGTCGATGTGGTGCCCGCGTAGCACACCGCACTCCCGCTCTTGGAGAACTGCGTCACGCCGCCGTTGCCCGCCACCCACAGACGGTCCGGGTTGCCGTACACGGGCGTCAGGTCGTGCCCGTAGGCCGCAGCGCCCTTCGGGCCTCCGTCGGCGGTCTGCCGGGGCAGATAGAAGGTGTCTTCGACCTGGAGATTCCCGCCGCTCACACTGATCTTGAGCAGGGCGTGGTGGCCAAGGGCCCACAGGTAGCCGGTGGTCCTGTCGTAGACGACTTCGTGCGCGCCGGCGAACGGAAGCTCCGAGACCGGGGTGTTCCGCCACGCCCCGGGCGTCCCGGCGCTGCGGCTGTACAGGCGCAGACCGCCTCCGGAGACGCCCTTGATCGGCCGGCTCGCGAAGGCGGCCACGACGCTGCCGTCGGGAAGGAGTTCCACGCCGTGGAGGTCGCCGGGGGCGCCGACGTTGATGGCCCAGTGGTACCCGGCCAGGGCGGGGTAGGGGATGACGCCGACGAACCCGCTGCTGCCGTCGCCCGTGACGAGCACGGGTTTGCTGCCGTAGACGCCTCCGGGGCGGAGCTTGTGGGACGTTCCACCCTTCCACGCGGCCCCATTGAGGGTCGTGTCCTCGACGGAGTGGTATGCGTCGGGGAGCCACCGCTGATAGGGCTTGGAGTCCGGCCACACGGAGGGGTTCGCCGAATCCAGGAACTCGAGTGCCTCGGTCGCCACGGGGTATCCGCCGGCGTACGGAGGTCCGTACGCGTTCCCGGCGATGAGCGGAGTGGAACCGGAGTTGAACTCGACCTCCAGCGTGGGGGCGAAGTACGCGCGCGTGCACGCGGCGTCATTCGCGGGGGTCGTCGGGTTCATGGAGCAGAAGTCCTTGTACCCGGTGGCGCCCGTCTGGGGGTTTGCGGCGCCCTCGGTGGTGCTCAGGCGAATGCCGTGATTGGGCGTGGTGGTACCGGGCTTCGTCCAGGCCGTCACCATGTCGGTGATGTCGATGCGCTGGAGCCCTCTGGAATCGTCGGGCTGGTACGTGTCCGGGAGATCGGGACACGCGTCGGGGTGGCCGTCGCCGAACCAGCTGCCCACACCCTCCGCGACGGCCGGCTGGTTCGACCAGTTGATCGTGTGCTCGTCCCAGGGCTCGGCGACGCGATAGACGCCCATCCAGGGGTTCGCGGTGCAGTCCGGTGCGGGGACGAACGAGTTGTACACCCGCAGGTAGGCCTTGGAGATGTTCGCGCCGGTGAGGCGCGAGACGTCGAACCGCAGGAAGCTGCGGTACTTGGTCGCGCCGTTGTCCGGCGTTCCCACGTGGAGCAAGTGACCCTGCGAGTGATCCGCCGCGTCGGTGCTGCTGATGTACGTGTCCTGCAGACGCTTGATCAGATTCCTGGGTCCGGACTGGGCGAACGGCGAGACCGCAGCCGTCGACAGCGTCGCCGCCGTACTCGGAGCCGGGGTCTCCCCGGCCTGGGCGACAGCGCCGGGAGGCGCCCCCAGAGAGGCGGCGAGGAAGAGAACACCCCCCAACGCCAAGAGCCGGGCATGTCGCATTCGCGCTAAGTAATGACGCACTATTCATTCCGTCTCGTCGCTGAACTCTGATGATCGTCAAGCGTGTTCAGAGACTCCGGCCCGTGCCCAAGGGTTGTACGGGCCTGGAACGACTCGGTGGGCGGCCAGGGCAGACGAGGATCGGCTCTGGCATGTCGCGCGGTTCGGACGGGAAGTCGTGGCGGCCGGCGGATCCGGTGACGACCCGCGGCCCGGTGTCCCCCTTAAGATCACCGATGCGGGTGTCGAGCGGTGATCCTCGACAACTGCGCTGCCGGCCCAGCCACGGGTGAGCTCCTCGGCGGCGCCGCGGATCAGGGTTGCTGGAACAGCAAGGGAATCCCTGACTCGGGTCACTAGCGCCTGTGTGACGATTCCCCGGCCTACGTACGGCGGGCCAGCACATGGGCGTCGAGGAAGCCCCGTTCGGAGGCCGGATCGTGGAGCAGTCGGGCGAAGGGGACGAGCCCGGCGCCGGTCAGCAGTTCGGCAAGACGGTCCGCCGGCCAGCTGTAGGCAGGTGTCACCTTGTGGTCGAACCGGACCGGCTCCGGCCCGTCGGTCCCGAAGAAGGAGACCAGGAGCAGACCACCTGGCGCCAGGACGCGTACCTGTTCGGCCAGCAGCTCCGGCAGTTCTCCCGGAGGGGTGTGGATCATCGAGTAGTGGGCCAGTACGCCACCGAGCGCGCCGTCTTCGACCGGCAGGGACTCCATCCGCGCCTCCTGGAAGCGCAGCGCCGGATGGGACCGCCGGGCGTGGGCGACCATGCCGGGGGAGAGGTCGAGTCCAAAGGCGTCCAGGCCCAGTTCGTGCAGCATGGCCGTCACATGTCCGGGCCCGCATCCGACGTCCGCCGCCCGCGGGTTGCCCGTCGCGCGCACGAGTTCGGCGAAGGTGCCGATCATGGCCCGGGCGAACGGCCGTGTCTCCAGCCCGTCTGCGAACAGCGATGCGTACAGCTCGACGACTCCGTCGTAGGCCGCTCTGGTCTCGTCCTGATGATGCGCCACAGCCAGGACTCTATAGCCGGTCCGACTCTTGATCTCGTCGCCGGTCGGGGTGAGGTTTCCGCCTGCTGCGAGACGGACGGCACCTGGGCCGCGACTGTATGGACGGGCTCGGCGTGGCCCACGCCATGGGCCGACTGGCCGCCGTGGTCGCCGGCCTCGGCGACCCCCGGTGACGCCCTGACTCCGGACTCGTTCGTCTAGAGCGGCTTCGCCTCCGGTCCGACGCCGAGGACTCGGTCGAGGTACGGGTTGGCGAAGACGCCGGTCGGATCGAGGGTGTCGCGCAGGGCGGTGAAGTCGTCGAAGCGTGGGTACCGCGGGCGCAGGCGGTCCGCGTCGAGGCCGTGCATCTTGCCCCAGTGCGGGCGGCCCCCGTACGCGCCGAGGATCTTCTCGCACGCCTCGAAGTACGGGGCGTACGGCATGCGGTGGTACTGGTGGAAGGCGATGTAGCAGCTGTCGCGGCCGTACGCCGTGGAGAGCCAGATGTCGTCGGGGGCGGCGAAGCGGACCTCCAGCGGGAAGGACACCCTCGCGTCCTGCGTGTCGATCCACTGCTTGATCTCCCGCAGCGCGTCGACGGCGTGCTCCCGTGGGATGGCGAACTCGCCCTCGTGGAAGCGCACGTCGCGCGGTGAGGCGAAGATCCGGTACGAGAGGTCCGACCACTCGCGGGTGGACATCGCCCGGGC
The DNA here is from genome assembly GCF_040295385.1 of Streptomyces sp. NPDC002825. NCBI lineage: Bacteria > Bacillati > Actinomycetota > Actinomycetes > Kitasatosporales > Streptomycetaceae > Streptomyces > Streptomyces sp. NPDC002825. Next base: position 37,092 of record NZ_JBEOVH010000041.1, on the reverse strand, counting down.
CGCGAAGCGGGTGATCGGGGGGATGAGCCCGGGGTAGCGGGTGCCGAGCCGGTTGAGTCCCTCGAAGCCGAGACCGCTGACGGTCTCGTCCAGCCGGCGCGCGAACCGACTGATGGGCTTCAGCGGGGTGTCGGCCGGCTCTCGCCGGAAGCGGCGGGTCAGGGTCGTCGTGCTGTGCGGGAACCAGAAGAACTCGAAGTGGTCGTTGCCGTCGGCGAGTTCGTGGATCCGGTCGAGGGTCTCCGCGACGGGCATGGCGGCGTCGTGGGCGTGCAGGGCGAACAGCGGCACGCAGCGCAGGGTCACCGCCGTGATGACCCCGAGCGCACCGAGTCCGACCCGGGCGGCTGCGAAGAGCTCCGGCCTCTCGTCGGGCGAGCAGGTCGTCAAAGAGCCGTCCGCGAGGACGAGTTCGAGCGCCCGCACCTGCGTGGCGATGCCTCCGAAGCGGGTTCCGGAGCCGTGCGTGCCGGTCGAGATGGCCCCGGACACGGTCTGACGGTCGATGTCGCCGAGGATCTCCATGGCCAGCCCGTGCTCCGCGAGCAGCGGGTTCAGCCGCCACAGCGGCATGCCGGCGTCGACCGTGACGAGGCCGGTCTCCCGGTCCACCGACCGCAGACCCGCCATGCGGTCCAGGCGCAGCTGGACCCCCGGAGCGACGGCGACCGGGCTGAAGGAATGGCCCGCGCCGATCGCCTTCACCCGGTGACCGTCCGCGGCCGCGCCCCGTACCGCCTCGGCCACCTCGGCGGCGTCCGCAGGATGCACAACGCGCACGGGACGCGCCTGCTCGTTGCCCGCCCAGTTGCGCCACACGCTGGTCATGACCGGAGTCCTCTCGGGTGGATCGACGGCGGCCGCGGCCCTCTGCCGGGCGGCGGTTCCCGGAAGAGTGGACTTGGTCGCCTGTCCAAGTCAAGGGTGCAGGACGCTTGACTTGGACAGCTGACCAAGGGGACCGTTGCGGGGCCGAGCAGGTCTGGAGAAAGGCCACAGGGTCATGGCACAGCAGCCGTATGGCACACGTACGACGCCCGCTCCGCAGCGACTCGGGAGCCCGCCGTCACGCGTCGAGTCCCCGAGCCCCGCCGGGCTCCCACGCCTCCAGGAGGCGACGGCCGCCCTCCAGCCGCCGTTCGCCGTCGTCGACCTCGGTGCCCTGCGTGCCAACACCGCCCAGATGACGCGGCGCGCCGGCGGCAAGCCCATCCGGCTCGCCAGCAAGTCCCTCCGCTGCCGCGCCCTCATCGGCGACACCCTCCGCGTCCCCGGCTTCTCCGGCATCCTCGCCTTCACGCTCCCCGAAGCGCTCTGGCTCGCCGAGGACCACCACGACGTCCTCGTCGGCTACCCCTCCGTCGACACGGACGCGCTCGGCCGGCTGGGAGCGGACGAGCAGCTCGCCGCCCGCGTCACCGTCATGATCGACTCCGTCGAGCACCTCGACCTCGTGGCCGACGCCATCGGCCCCAGCGGCCCCCCGGTCCGCGTCTGCCTCGACCTGGACGCCTCGCTGCGCCTGGCCGGCGGACGCCTCCACCTCGGCATGCGCCGCTCACCCCTGCACACCCCGCACCAGGCGCGGGACCTGGCCCTGGCCGTAGCCGCCCGCCCGCGTCTCCGGCTCGTCGGCGTCATGTCGTACGAAGGGCAGATCGCCGGCATCGGCGACAACCAGCCCGGCTCGCGCGTCAGCCGCACCGCGATCCGGTTCATGCAGAAGCTCTCCACCCGCGAACTGCGCGAACGACGCGCCGCCGCCATCCGCGCCGTGCAGTCCGTGACAGCCCTGGAGTTCGTCAACGGCGGAGGCACCGGAAGTCTCGAGAACACCTCCGCCGAGCCGGCCGTCACCGAACTCGGTGCCGGCTCCGGCCTCTACGCCCCGACCCTCTTCGACCACTACCGGGGCTTCCGCCCACACCCCGCCGCCCACTTCGTGCTGTCCGTCGTGCGCCGCCCCGGCCCGCACCACGCCACCGTCCTCGGCGGCGGCTGGATCGCCTCAGGCGCCCCCGGCGCCGACCGGCTGCCCGCACCCGTGTGGCCGACCGGCCTGCGACTCCTCTCCCAGGAAGGCGCGGGTGAAGTCCAGACGCCCCTGACCGGCGACGGTGTGGCAGGCCTGCGGACGGGCGACCGGGTCTGGTTCCGCCACGCCAAAGCGGGCGAACTGTGCGAACGCGTCAACGAGCTCCACCTCGTCGACGGCGACCGGATCGTCGACGTCGTACCGACCTACCGGGGGGAGGGGAGGGCTTTCCTGTGACCGACCGCTCGCGAGGTCGCCCTGGTCACAGGCCGCCGACACCCCTGGGATACGTTGATCGGGTTCGCCGCCCCACCCGTCGATGGAGACGCCCATGACCCGCCGCTCAGCCGACGAGCGCCGTGAGCAGCTGGTCGAGGCGGCCATCCGCGTCATGATCCGCGACGGCGTCGCCAAGACGACGACCCGCGCCGTCGTCGGCGAGGCGGGCCTTCCCCTCGGAGCCTTCCACTACTGCTTCCGCTCCAAGGAGGAACTCCTCCACAGCGTGATCGAACGCATCACCCTGAGGAGCGTCGCCCCCGCCACCGCGACGCCGGCGGAAGGCTCGACCCGCGACGTCGTCTTCCACACCCTGCACACCTACTGGGACCAGGTCCGCGAGCGGCCCGCCGAGCACATGGTCACCTACGAGCTCACCCAGTACGCCCTGCGCCAGCCCGGCCTGGCCGACGTCGCCCGCCGCCAGTACCAGCACTACCTCAAGGTCTACAGCGACCACCTCGAAGCCATCGCCGACCTCGCGGGCTTCCGCTGGACCGTGCCGCTCCCGGCCCTGGCGCGCTACGGCCTGAGCGTCATGGACGGACTGACCCTGAACTGGCTGATCGACCGCGACGACGACCAGGCCCGGGCGGCCCTCGACGAGTACGCCGAACACCTCAGCACCGTCGCCGCGCCCCTGACCCCCGCTCGGTAGGCGAGTCGGCAGAGGAGCCGGTTCCGGCTCGATTCCGCTCGTAGTGCGTACGGCCCTTCGCGGAGTTCCCGCAGGTGGCCATGGAGCACCAGCGGCGGCGGCCGCCCCGGGAGCTGTCCAGGAACAGCCAGCCGCAGCGCGGGCCGGGGCACACGCGGGCGCGTTCGAGCGGCAGCGCCCGAAGCAGGTCGAAGGCTTGCAGGGCCAGTTCGTGGCGGAGGAAGTCGAGCCCGGACGTCCGGACCTCGACGTGGAGCCGGGGCGTGGTCCCGTTCAGGGTGAGACGGGCCTGGGCGACGGCGTCCTTCCAGTCCCTCTCGACCTGGGTGACCCCTCCCGTCGCAGCCGCGGCCCCAGCCGCAGCCGGACCCTCCTGGCCGATCAGTGCCGTGAGCAGCTCGTGCAGGGCCTCGCGCAGCTCGCGGATCCGGTCCAGGGCCGCCTCGGCCGGTCCCGGTTCGGCGTCGGCCAGCTCCCGCAGGGCAGTGAGGTCGGCGGGGGAGAAGTGCCCCGTGAGGGCCGCCCATTCCAGCAGGCGCGGATACCCGTCGAGCCAGTCGACGGGCTCGGCATTCCGCGCCGTGACGGTGTTCACCAGGTCGACGGCGAGGTGCCCGCCGACCAGATCCCGGGCCGTGAAGGTATGAGGCCGGATGCTGCTCGCCACACGACCGCCTTTCCGCTGCTTGCCTCCACCAATCCAACCAGTGTACTGATGTTATCCGGTTGGATTCCCTGCCACGGATCTTCGGAAGTTCGGAATATCCGTTGCTCGGATGTGAGGAGACGCCCGTGACCGCTGCCATCGAGCTCATCGCCGCCCCCTGGAACCTCGGCCTGCGACCGCCCGCACCCGGGCACGAGCCCGGAACCTGGCGCGCCCCGCACGCCCTGCTGGCCGCAGGCCTCGAAGCACGCCTGAAACCGGACCGGCTGGTGGAGCTCGACCGCCCGCCCTACGCCTTCGACCCGCAGCCCGCGACCCGCATCCGCAACGGCGTGACCCTGCGCGAGCACACGCTGCGCCTCGGCGAAGCGGTCCACACCGCGCTCGCCGCCTCCCGGTTCCCGGTCGTCCTCGGCGGCGACTGCAGCATCCTGCTCGGGTGCCTGCTCGGAGCCCGGCGCCGCGGACGCTGCGGCCTGGTCCACGTCGACGGACACAGCGACTTCCGGCACCCCGGCAACCACGACGCCGGTACGACCCTGGGCACGGCCGCCGGAATGGACCTGGCCCTGGCCACCGGGCGCGGCGAACTGCTTCTCACCCACTGGCCGGTGGTGGGCCGGCCGCTCGTCGCCGACGAGGACGTGGTCCAGATCGGCGACCGCGAGGAGGACGAGGAGGCGCCCCCGGTCACCCGGTTCACCGCCCAGGAGATCCAGCGGGTCGGCATCGCCGCGCTGGGGGAGCGGGTCGTCCGCCACCTGGAGCGGCGAGAGCTCGACAGCGTCTGGCTCCACGTCGACCTCGACGTGCTCGACGAACGCGTCCTGCCCGCCGTGGACTCCCCGGGCCGTCCGGGCCTCGACTTCCCCCAGCTCGCCGAGCTCGTCGCGACCCTGTCCGGCAGCGGCCGCGTGGTGGGGCTCGACGTGGCCATCTACGACCCCGAACTCGACCCGGACGGCGCGTTCGCCCCCCACATCGTCGACTGCCTCGCCCATGCCCTGACCCCGCTCACGACGACCGCGGAGACAGTGACCCCGGAGAAGGCAACCGTGGAGACTCCCGCATGAAGACGCTGCTCGCCGACGGCCCCAGCCCGCTCCACCCCACCGAGATGGAGCAGTTCGGACGCCTCGCCGGCCACTGGGCGACCAGGATCACGTACCACGCCGCAGACGGCTCCCCGGCCCGCAGCGTCAGCGGCGAATGGGAGTTCGGCTACGCCCTGGAGGGACGCGCGGTCCTGGACGTCTGGCGCTGGCCCGGGCGCGAGGAGCTTCCCGCCGAAGGCCGCGCCCCGGACCAGGAGTGCGGTCTGTGTGTACGGATCTGGGATCCGCGCCTCCAACTGTGGCGGTTCACCTTCCACGGCACCGCCCACGGCGACGAGGTGCACATGTACGCCCGCCGCATCGACGACGCGATCGTCATGGAACGGGCGGTCGGCGGCGACCTCGTCCGCTGGACCTTCGCCGACATCACCGCCGACACGTTCCACTGGCGCAACGAGCGCTCGGCCGACGGCGGCCGGACCTGGCGACTGGACCAGGAGGTCGACGCCCGCCGTCTGCCCTGACCACCCGGAGCCGGGGCTCCGGGTGGTCAGCGCGACCGACCTCGAGCGGACTCCAGCAACTCCTTCAGCCGGGTCAGGTCGGCCGTGACGGTGGCGGCGTCACGCTCGAAGTCGGCGTCGCTCGTCCCCGGCTGACGGCGAAGAGTGAACACCACCTCGCTCGCGGTGCCGTCGGCGATCACACGGACCGGGTTGTGGACGGTCTCCCCGGAGGGGAGGGTCACGTCGTGGTCGAGCACGCCCAGCTCGTTGTACGGCGTGAACGCGACCACGACGCGCCCGAGGGGCGAGGAATCCGCCACCCACTGATCCCCGACCTTCTCGATGGATTCGCCCAGGCCGTGCGCCCACGCGGGCAGATGGGCCGGGTCGGACGCGTACGCGTAGACATCGGCGGCGGTGCGGTCGATCAGGACGCTGAGGTGGCGTGATTCCTTGCCCGTGATGGTCATGGCATCGACGTTAGTCGGCCGACACCCATGTGCTCCTGAACGAATCAGCCACGCTGGTCCGCATCCGCCCTCGCGCCGAACTCCTCGGCCAGCAGCGCGGCGGTGGATGCCACCAGCGGGTTGTCCGTCGGCGCGTCCTCCTCGGGCTGAGTGGTGAGGACGGCGAGGACGATCGGAGTGCCGTCCGGCCGCCAGGTGATGCCCGCGTCGTTGGCCCCGCCGTAGCGCGGGGAGCCGGTCTTGTCGGCCAGGAGCCAGTCCGCCGGCAGGCCGCGGCGGAACTTCTGGGTGCTGGTGGTGTTGCCCAGCAGCCAGTCGGTGAGCCGCTCGCGGTCCTGGGGTTCCAGCGCGTCGCCGAGTACGAGACGGGCGTAGGAGAGGCCGATGGCGTGCGGGGTGGTGGTGTCGGTGACCCGCCAGGGCTCCGCCGAGTTGAGCTCGGGCTCCCAGCGGTCGAGCCGGGTGACGCGGTCCCCGATCGAGCGGCTGAAGCGGGTGACGGCGGTGGGGCCGCCCAGCTCCTTGAGGAGGAGGTTTCCGGCGGTGTTGTCGCTGAAGCGGATGGTCGCGTCACAGAGTTCGGCGATCGTCATGCCGCCCGCGACGTTCTCGGCGAGCCCGGCGATCGGCGAGATGCCCGACCGTGTGACGTACGCCTGGGTGTAATGGACGCGCCGGGCGAGGAACTCGCCGTCGTGGTCGAGGTCGCGCAGGACGGCAGCGGCGGCGAGCGTCTTGAACAGGGAGGCCATGGGGAAGCGCTCGTGCCCCCGGTACGTCACGGTCTTGCCCGTGCGCATGTCCCGGGCGAACACGCCGAGCCGTGCGGTGTGCTCCTGCTCCAGGCGCCTCAGCCGCGCGACGATGCCGCCCGGCTCCGGTAAGGCCTGCGCGGTTCCGCCGCTCAGGGAGAGTGCTGCCGTCAGTGCCGCTCCCACGCCCAGGGTGAGCGCGGTACGGCGGGACGGGGCGGGTCCGTCGGTGTGCAAGGTGTCTCCTTCCACGAAGATCACTGTCGTACTCGTACACGCCCCGACGGCCCCGCCGGTTTCAGCCCAGTTGACGTCGTACCAGCTCGTGGAAGAGTCCGCCCGTGTCGGCGAGGAGCTCGGCGGGCGTCCCTTCCTGCACGACGCGTCCGTCCGCCAGCGCGATCACCCGGTCCGCGTCCATGATCGTGGACAGCCGGTGCGCGATCACCACACGCGTCGCGTTCAGCGCGCGGGTCGACTCGATGACCGCCCGCTGCGCCTCGTTGTCCAGGGCGCTGGTCGCCTCGTCGAAGAAGAGGATGCGGGGCCTGCGGATGAGCGCCTGGGCGATCATCAGCCGTTGGCGCTGCCCGCCCGAGACGGTGCCTCCGCCGTCGGTCAGCATCGTGTGCATGCCCATCGGCATGGCCTTGATGTCCTCGGCCAGACCCGCCATCGCCGCGGCGGCCCACGCGTCCTCCAGGGGGTAGGCCCCGGCGCCCCGGATGCAGTCGAGGACGGACCCCGAGAACGGCTGGGCGTTCTGGAGGACGACGCCGCACTGGCGCCGCACGGCCGCCTGGTCGAGGGCCGCGAGGTCCTGCCCGTCGTAGCGCACGGTGCCGGAGGCGGGCCGGTCGAAGCCGATGAGCAGCCGCAGGAGCGTGGACTTGCCGCAGCCGCTGGCCCCGACGATCGCGACGAACTCGCCCGGCCGCACCCGCAGACCGACCCCGTCGAGGACCAGCGGGCCGTCCTCGGTGTAGCGGTACGAGAGGTTCTCCGCCTCGATCGCCCCGGTCAGTTCGCCGGGCGGGGCGCTGGAACCGCGCACTTCGGGCGTCTCCCGGAACACCGGCCTGATCTGTTCGAACATGGGCTGTACGGCGGCGGCCGAGAGGAGCGCGCCGGTCAGCTGCGTGACCGAGGACAGCATCATCGTGACGGCGGTGCTGAACGTGAGGAACTCGCTCGCGGACAGGGTGCCGCGGGCCGGACCGGCCAGGAGCGCGAACATCACGAGCGTGCACAGCGGCAGACAGACCGCGCCGAGGACCGCGAGGACGTTCTTGATCCGCCCGACGCGCCGGTGCAGCTCGCGGGTGCGGGCGAAGCGGCCCGCCCAGGCGGCGTACGCGAAGCTCTCGGCCGCCGCCACGCGCAGCTTCGGCAGACCGCGCAGGGTCTGGAAGGCCTGGTTGTCGAGCTGGTGGCCGAGCCGGATCAGCTGCCGCTGGTACCGCAGCTGCCACAGGCCGAAGCCCAGGAAGACCGCGGCCGTGCAGAGCAGCAGGGCGAGGGCGACGAGGGCCAGGGGCACGCTGTAGACGAGGAGCAGCACCAGGTTCACCGTGCCGACCGTGCCGGCCTGGACGACCACCGGGCCGATGCCGGACAGGACCCGGCGGATGGCGCTGATGCCCATGGCGGCACCGGCCACTTCACCGGTCGAGCGGCCGGCGAAGAACGTCGTCGGCAGGCGCAGCAGACGGTCCCAGACGGCCGGTTGGAGCGTGGCCTCGATCCGGCCCTCCATGCGGAGGATCGCCGTGTTCTGGAGCAGCATGAAGGCGGCCGACACGACGCTGGTCGCGATGATCGCGACCCCGGCCTGGACGATGAGTCCGGTCTCCGCCGCCGGTACGTACGCGCCGAGCACCTTGCCGGTGGCGACGGGGACGAGGGCGCCGAGCGCGACCGCGACCAGCCCGCCGAGGAGCAGGTCGCGAAGCTCCGCCCGGGTGCCTCGGACACTGAACCGGAGCAGCCGCAGCACGCCGACCGGCCGGTCGGGCAGCGGCCGGTAGAACATCACGGCCCGCGGCGCGAACTCCTCGGCGCAGGTCCGGCCGACGCGCTCCCGCTCGCCGGTGGCCGGGTCGAAGGCCACGTACCGTCCGCGCCGCCACAGCAGGGCGACGGGTGTTCCGTCCGTCGAGCGGTGGCCCACGAGCGGGCCGCTGTCCTCGCGCCACCAGCGCTCGCCGAGCCGGACGCCCCGGGTCCGGATCCGGGAGGCGAGCGCGATGCGCTCGACGGGGTCGAGGCGTCCGGTCTCCGTGTCGACGGCGGCCGGTTCCGCGAGGACGATGCGCGCCTCGTCGGCGACGGCCCGGCACACGGCATAGGTCGCGTCGTCGCCCGCACGATCGGCCGAGGAGCCGCCGCCGGAGCGGCCGATGGAGGCGAGCAGGGTGCGGTCCGCGCGCGTGCGTGCCGCCTTTCCCGCTTCGACGCCGGCGGCCGCGCGGTCCTCGTGCTCGCGTTCGAGCTGCTCGATCCAGTCGTCCAGGGCGTACAGCAGCCGGTACTGCTGGTCCACCATGCCCTGCCAGGTCGTGGAGTCGATCAGGAGGGTGCCGGCCCCGTGGCCCTGATGGCCCTCGTACGCCGCTCCGTACGCGATGCTGCCGGGAGCGACCTGCATCCAGAGGACGTCGCCGTCGGCCGCGCCCGAGGCGTCGTCGAGGGCCGCCTGGTACAGGACGCGCAGGCCGCGCCCGATGCCGAGCGCGAAGGCGTGCTCCAGGGGGCTGGGCGGGGCCTCGGCCGGCATGCCGTACGCGTTCTGGTGCTCGTACCAGCCGTCCGCGTACCACTGACCCTCGTACCACCGGCCGTCGAAACCCTGCTGCCCGTACCCCGGCTCCCCGAACCCGTGCTCCCCGTACCCCTGCCCAGCTGCGTACGCCTGCTCGCCGTACATCTGCCCCGCCCCGTACATCTGCCCCGCCCCGTACGGCAGTTCGCGCAGTTCGATGCGGCGCAGCACACAGCCCTGCGCGGGGCGGCCGATCAGGGTGTGCGCGGCGCCGTCGACCGGGCCGAGCAGCAGTGTGCCCGACTCGACGCGGCCCAGGGAATGCCAGGGGCCGAGCCGCGCCACGTCGACGGCGAAGAGGTCCATCGCGCCCTCGACGACCAGCCAGAGGACGTGCGGGCCTTCGAGGGAGACACTGCGCAGCCCGGCGCAGTCGACCGCGCCGCCCAGGGCGCCCAGGGCGGCGACGACCGGGTCCTGGGCGCCGCCGTGTCGTTCGCCGTCGAGGTCGGCGGGCGGGTGGGGGAAGGTCACGTCAGTGCTCCTTGACCAGGCCGGCGTACGCGCCCCGCGCCGCGACGAGCTCTTCGTGGCGCCCGCGTTCCACGACCGTGCCCCGGTCGAGCACGACGATCTCGTCGCTGTCGCGCACGGTGCTCAGCCGGTGGGCGATGACCACGCAGGCGCAGCCGCGCCGACGCAGGTTGTCGATGACGATCTGTTCGGTGGCCGCGTCGAGGGCGCTGGTCACCTCGTCGAGGATCAGGACGCTGGGGCGGCGCACCAGCGCGCGGGCGATCTCCAGGCGCTGGCGCTGGCCGCCGGAGAAGTTGCGGCCGTCCTGCTCGACCCGGCTGCGGATGCTGCCGGGGCGGCGGGCGACCTCGTCGTACACGGCGGCGTCCTGGAGGGCGCTGACGACGGCCTCGTCCGTGACGGAGGGGTCCCAGAGGGCCACGTTGTCACGGACGGTGCCCTCGAAGAGGAACACGTCCTGGTCGACGAAGGAGACGGAGGCGGCGAGGGCGCTGCGGGGGATGTCGTCCAGGCGCATCCCGTCGATGCGGATCGCGCCCTCCCAGGGGGTGTAGAGGCCGGACATCAGCCGCGAGACGGTCGACTTGCCGCTGCCGGAGCCGCCGACCAGGGCGACCTGCTGACCCGGGCCGACGGCGAGCGTGAAGTCCTTGAGCAGCGGGGCGTCGAGGGGGCTGTAGCCGAAGGTGACGCCGTCCAGTTCGACGTGGCCGGTGAGGCGCCGGGTGGGGGCGTGCGCGGCGCGTCGGGTGTGGACCGGGTCGACGGGGAAGTCCTCGACGTCCCTGAGCCGGGCGACGTCGGCCGCGAAGTCCTGGATGCGGCCCGCCACTCCGTTGAGCCGGGTGATCGGTGCGGTGAAGCCCGTGACGAGGGCCTGGAAGGCGACGAGCAGCCCGACGGTGAGGTGGCCCTCCACGGCCCGCAGACCGCCGATCGTGAGGATCAGCGCGCTGTTGAGGGCGGCGAGGGTGGGCGCGACGACCGCGAGCCACGCGCTGGGCACGCCGAGCCGCTGCTGCACGTCGAGGGTGGTGGCGTGCTGTCCGGCCCAGCGGCGGAAGAAGCCGTCCTCGCCGCCGGTGGCCTTCATCGTCTCGATGAGCTGGAGTCCGCTGTACGCGGTGTTGGTCAGCCGGGCGCTCTCGGCGCGGAGCTTCTGGGTGCCGGTGGCCCGGACATGGACGACGACGCGCAGGGCGACGACGTTGAGCAGGGCGATCAGCACGCCGACGACGGTCAGCTGCGGGTCGTACGTCCAGAGCAGGACCGCGTAGAGGAGGACGACGACGGCGTCGACGGCCGCCGCGGCGAGGTCACGGGCGAGGGTCTCGGCGACGGCGTCGTTGGACTGGAGGCGTTGGACGAGGTCGGCGGGGTTGCGCTGGGCGTAGAAGGCGAGCGGGAGCCGGAGCAGGTGCCGCAGGAAGCGGGCGCTGCCCAGGGTGGAGGCGATGATGCGCCCGCGCAGCAGATTGGCCTGTTGGAGGCCGGTGAGCGTCGCGGTGAGGACGAGGGCGGTTGCCATCGCCGCGAAGACCACGCCGAGCAGGGAGGTCTGGTTCCCGATGAGGAACATGTCGATGTACGTACGGCTCAGGGCCGGCACCCAGGCGCCGACGGCCACCAGGAGGAGACTGGCGACGACCGCTGCGGCCATGGTGCCGGAGGTGCCGCGCAAGCGGCCGGGCAGGGCGGCGAGGACACCCGGCCGGCTTCCGCCGCGCCGGAAACCGGGTCCCGGCTCGAAGGTGAGCACGATGCCGGTGAAGCTGGTGTCGAACTGGTCCATGGGGACGAACCGGCGGCCGCTGCCGGGGTCGTTGATGTACACGCCGGGGCGGCCGAAACGGCGGCCCGTGCCCTCGTAGACGACGTAGTGGTTGAACTCCCAGAACAGGACGGCCGGGGCGCGGACCTCGGCGAGCGCCGCCAGGTCCATCTGCATGCCCTTGGCCTGGAGCCCGTAACCGCGAGCCGCTTTGAGGAGGTTCCCGGCCCGTGACCCGTCGCGGGAGACGCCGCAGGCGATCCGGAGCTCCTCCAGCGGCACGAAGCGGCCGTGGTGGCCGAGCACCATCGCGAGGGCGGCGGCGCCGCACTCGACCGCCTCCATCTGGAGCACGGTGGGCGTGCGGACGGTCCGCGGCCGTCGGCCCTTGGCGGCGGGTGTACGGCGGCGGGGCCGGCCCGCGGGGGCGCCGGGTTCGGGCACGGCGGCGGGCGGGAGCCTGCGGGAGGTCGTCCGCGCCCTGCCGCCGGACCGGACGCCCGCCCGGGTGGCTCCTCGTGCCGCGCTCACGGCAGCAGCCAGTCGACGGGCCGCTGCGCGGCGAGGTGGACGGCGCCGGTGACCGGCGTGCCGGACGCGGGCGCCTGCGGGGGCCCGTCCGTGGAGGACCAGGCGTATCCGGAGGCGGTGGCGGGGGAGCGGTCCAGGGTCACGAGGACCGCGACGGGATCGCCCTGGCGGGAGAACCGCGCGGCGAGACCGGCGTCGCCGAGGAAGGAGACGAGTCGCGCCTGCGTCTGGGGCGTGCTGCCGACGGCGCTGACCCTGCCCCGGAGCACGCCGGACCGGTCGCGCGGGGCGGACTGGACGCCGAGGTCCACCCGGGCGCCCACGCGGATCGTGGCGGCGGTGTCGCCCGGCAGGTACAGGACGGCCACCAGAGGGGCGTGCGGGTCGGTCACGCGCTCCACGGTCGCCACGTCGGCGCCGGCGGTGACGACCGAACCGAGCCTGGCGTGCAGCGTGGTGACGCGACCGCCGGCGACGGCGCGTACGGGCCGGTCGCCCCGGTCCGTACGGACGGTCAGCAGGGGCGCGCCGGGAGCGACGGGCCGGCCCTCTTCGACGAGGACCTCCGTGACCTGGCCGGCGACGGGGCTCTGGAGCAGATAGGTGCCCTCGGCGTGGGTGAGGAGACCGGGGGCGTTCACCTTGGACGTCACCGTCCCCGTGAGCGCCCAGACGCACGCGGCCGCCATGACGACGACGGTGACGGCGAGGACGAGACGGCCCTGCGGGCGCGCGAAACGCACGGGCACGTCGAGTTCTTCGGGGGATTGCAGCTTGGAAAGCGCATTGCGGCGGAACTGCACGGACTATTCCTTCGGCTGCATTCTCTCGCAATTTCCGCGGCCGGATATTCCGCGGTCGGGCTCGGGGGTGTCCGTGAACCCCGGAACCGGGAGGGTTCCGGGGTTCACGACCCTTATGGGGCTCAGATACCGGCGATGCCGGTGACGCCCGCGGTGTTCACCGAGACGCCGGTGATGCCGGCGGCCAGGCCGGGAACGCCGGAGACGAGGCCCTCGACGCCCTGGACCGTCTGCAGGGAGCCGACGGTGCCGAGCACGTTGGTGACGTCGGTGGTCAGGGCGCCGGCGAGGCCGCCGGAGACGGTGACGAGACCGCCGGACACGGCGTCGAGGTCGGCGTCGGAGATCTCAACGGTCTCAAGGTCGTGACGCATGATGCGCACCCTTCGTTCATGGGGGGGAATCCGTCTTCTGCGGCCGCAGCGAGATTGATCCAATCACGTGAACGACTGACCGGAGAAATTCTGTTGACGCCTCGTCGGGGCTTCTTCTGCACCTCGGGAAGCGGCCGTGCATTCAATTTCACCGAATGCCGACACCTTCTCCTCGGATCCGAGTAACAGATCCGGCCCGCCCGCCTCGCGCGGGGAACCTAAACGGACAGAAGGGTTCCGTCAGGGCGGCCCCGCAGCCCGGGGTGTCGGGGAAGGGTGAAGGCCCCGCCCCTCCACACGCACACGTTGTGCAGGTTTCCGGCAGGCGCGGCGCCGGACCGCCCGTCAGGCCTCGGGGGCCATGTCGTACGTGATCCACATCGTCCGCGTGGCCACCTGGTCGTACTTGGACCGGGCGCGGTGGTTGTCGTCGGCCGTGATCCAGCGGACGACGCTCCAGCCGCGCTCGGCCCCGATCCCGCGCAGGGCGCCGAGCAGCAGGTCCACCACACCGGAGCCGCGGCTCGCCGGATCCACGAACAGGTCGTCGAGCCAGCCGCCGACGGTGGCGGAGAGCGGGCGGGCGAAGGCCCGGAAGTGGGCGAGCCCGAGAAGCCGGCCGTCGGCGGCCTCCGCCACCAGGCCCTCCACCTCGTGACCGGGGTCGTGGATCCAGGACCAGACGAGCCGCGCGGCCTCCTCGGTCTGCTCGACCCGGTAGAAGTCGGCGTACCCCCGGTAGAGGGCACGCCACTGCTCGAAATCGGCCTCCCGGACCGGGCGGACCACGACGGCGGCGGTGTCGGACATTGCTTCACGCTCCTCACGCACCGCTCCCTGCGGTGCCGGGCAAGTGGATCACGCCGCGATCCCGCCACTGAACCCAGGTTCAGTAGGCGCCGGGGAACTGTGTGAGACTCGCGTCATGGACATGGGACGAGAGTCGCGGTGGGAGAAGGACGCGATGACGGTGGAGATCGGCTTCGCCCTGGTGACGGCCGCCGTCCTGGCCGCGCTCGTCTTCGGCGTCCTCTTGGTGCCGGCCCTGCTCGTCGGCGTCGACGAGCCGGCCGGGAAGGCCCTGCTGGGGGCGGGGGCCGTACTGGCGGGACTCGCCGCGGTGTGGCGGGTGGTGCGGGTGCTGGTCCGCTTCGACAGGGCGCGCCGACAGGGGCGTTGACGGCGTGGGATCCGGGGGGTGGGTCCCACGCTCACCCGGAAGTCCGTCCCGGGGCCCGGTCCGCCGCAGCCCTTCGGCTCCGTCAGGAGAGCAGCCAACTGACGCACGTCCAGGTCAGCGATCCGCTGCCCGCGGCAGCAATCAGGGCCATGAAGACGCTGTTCGAGGGGTATCCGTCGACCTGCACCCTGGTCGGCCGGGCGGGGTCGTAGACGACGCCGACCTTCGACCCGGGGCCGCGCCCCCACTCGGGAGGATGCGGCTTGCCCGTGGGGGATTCGGCTTCGACGCGGGCGCCTCCCGGCGGAGTGAAGGCAACCACCGGGAAGTACCGGGTGTCTCCGTCGGTGTCCTTCTCCTCGCGCACACCGACCACCTCGGCCTCGATGCGCTTGCCACGGACCAGCAGGAGGACGCCGATCCAGGCGCTGCCGAGGCTGGCGACCGCGACGAAGCCGCTCATCAAGGCGCCCAGCCCGGCGACGATGTCGACGGAAGTCATTCCTGCAACCTAGCTCGCCGGCAGCGCGCTCCGTCAGTCCTTCACCAGAGCTTCCGGCGACAGACCGCGACGGCGCTGCCTCCCGTCGCCGGGAGGCAGCGCCGTCGCCACCACCTCTACCTGGCGAAGCCGTAGTCCAGCAGCTTCTTCACGTCGGCCGCCCGGTTCGCCTCGGACGGGGAGGCGAGCACCGTGCCGATGACCGTCTTGTTGCCGCGGGTGGCCGCGAAGACGAGGCAGTACTTGGCCTGCGGACCCGAACCGGTCTTCACGCCGATCGCGCCGCTGTACGTGCTGAGCAGCTTGTTCGTGTTGGTCCACGACATGTACCGGTAACCACCGCTCTTCGTGGTCACCTTCTGCTTCGTCGACTTCGTCTTGACGACGTTGCGGAACGTCGCGTTCTTCATCGCGCTGCTGGCGATCTTCGTCAGATCACGCGGCGTCGAGTAGTTCTGCGGACCCCCTATCCCGTCGAACGAGTCGAAGTGGGTGTTCCGCAGGCCGAGCCTCCGCGCCTCGTCGTTCATCTTCCCGATGAACGACTTGACGCGGGCGTCCCGCGTGGAGCCCGTACCGAACTTGTCGGCCAGCGCGTAGGCGGCGTCACAGCCCGACGGCAGCATGAGGCCGTAGAGGAGCTGCCGGACGGTCACCTTGTCCCCGACGATGAGCCGGGCCGAGGAGGCGTTCTTGGCGACGATGTAGTCGCTGTAGGCCTTCTGGATCGTGACCTTGGCGTCGAGGTTGAGGTTCGGCTGGGCCAGCACCACCTTCGCGGTCATGATCTTCGTGGTGGAGCCGGTCGGCCGACGGGTGTCCGCGGCCTTCCCGAACAGCGTCGTGCCCGTTCCGTTGTTCATGACGAAGCCGCCCGGGGCGGTGATCGACGGGGCGGGCGTCGCGGCGTGCGCCTGGCCGGCGAAGAGGCCGCCGGCCAGTACGGCCGAGGCCGTGAGCGAGACGGTCACGGCGCTGCGCAGACCGAGTGGGGGAGTCAGCAAAGTCTTCTGCCCTTGGTAGGAATCGATGTCGCCCGGGTCCAGGGACGGTGTCCGCACGGACCCGGCGCCTACAAGACGATCGAGAGGGCTTCGAGGATGCGCGCCGTGACGGTGATCTTTCTTCCTTTTCAGGTGACGCCGTCCACCGGCTCAGTGACTCAACCGCTCGATCTCCAGGGAGACCGCCTCGCGCACCAGTTCGCGCGCGTGGTCCAGCGGCAGCGCGCCGCTGAGCCAACGCGTGCTGAGTCCCTCCAGGAGACCGGTGAGCCGCTCCGCGGCAGCCGCCAGGGCCGGTGCGGGAGCCGACGGCCGGACACCGCTCAGAAGGTCCGCGACATCGTGGATCCAGCCCAGCGTGGCCCTCGCCAGATCTCCGCGGAGCTCGGGCTCGAAGATCGCGCTGGCGCGCAGCTCGCCCCAGGCCGTGCTGTTCTCCCGGACTTCGGGAACGTCCTGGAACTCCAGGAGGAGGGACTGCGTCAGCTCCTCCCGGGCGTCGTGCGGTCCGGTGCCGCCGCCCGCGTCTGACGTGTACCGATCGGCCCGGTCGCTGATGAACTCGAGGGTGTGGCGCAGGACGCCGGCGCGGTCCTTGAAGTGGTAGTAGATCAGCGCCGTCGACACCCCGGCCTCCGTCGCGAGCTCCTCCATCCGCAGTCCGCGGACCCCTCGCCGCGCGATGACGCGCGCGGCACCCTCCAAGATGGCCCTTCGGCGGTCCCTCGCCACGTGTTCCCCCTCGCGAATGGTCTGAGTGGTCTGAACCACCAGTGTCACATACTGACTGAATCTTTAGTCATGATCGCGAAATCGTTGACTGAATTTTCAGTCTGCGGCACCATGCGGGGGAACATCCGCCCCCTCCCTCCAGGTAGGAGTTCCATGGACACGTCCACGACCTCCCGACGCCGGCTGCTCCAGCTCGGCGCGGCGGCTCTGCCCCTCGCAGCCCTCGGGTCGGCCCTGCCCACCGTCGCCCGCGCCGCCACCAGCCCCTCCGGCGCCACGCTGCGCATGCCGGCCGAGCACGACCGCCACGTGCGCACCTTCATGGCCTGGCCCGCGCTGTCGTCGGTCTGGTCCCCGTACCTCACGGGCGTGCGCCGTGACATCGCGCGCGTGGCCGACGCGATCTCCCGCTACGAGCCCGTCGTGATGCTCGCCCGCCCCGAGCAGGCGGCCGACGCGCGGTACCAGTGCGGAGCCGGTGCCTACTACGGCATCGAGATCGTCGAGATACCCAACGACGACCTGTGGATCAGGGACTTCGGCCCCACCTTCGTCGTCGCCCCCGGCGCCGTCGCGGGCGTGGACACCAACTTCAACGGCTGGGGCAAGACCGGCACGTCGTACGCGCAGCCGTACGCCAACGACGCCGCGGCGGCCGCGACCCTGCTCGCCCAGTACGGCGTCCCGCGCGTGCAGGCAGGCTTCGTCGGCGAAGGCGGTTCGCTGGAGACCGACGGCCAGGGCACCCTGCTCGCCACCGTCAGCTCCCTCGTCAACAGCAACCGCAACCCCGGCATGAGTCGGGACCAGGTCGAGCAGGCCGTGAAGGCGGCACTCGGCATCGACAAGGTGATCTGGGTGCCGGGACTCGCCGGCCAGGACATCACCGACTGCCACATCGACTGCCTGGCCCGCTTCGTAGCGCCGGGACAGGTCATCCTGGACCAGCCCGGTCCCGGCACCGACCCCAAGTGGGTCGCCGTCTACAACGAGACCAAGCAGATCCTGCTCGGCGCGAGCGACGCACAGGGCCGCCGGCTGACCGTCACCGAACTCCCCGGCCCGGACCGCAGCCGCATCCGCGGCAAGGACAGGGGCAGCGCCTTCCTGTCCAGCTACACCAACTACTACACGGCCAACGGCGCGGTCCTCGTCCCCCAGTTCGGCGACGGATACGCCGACGGCGTGGCGTACAGCATCCTCGCGGCCGCCTACCCGGGCCGCAACATCGTCCAGCTCGACATCGACAACATCGCGACCGGCGGTGGCGGCATCCACTGCGCCACCCAGTCGCAGCCCGTCGTGCCCCCGGCCGTCTGACCGGACGCTGTTGTCCTGACCCGCCGGTCGCCGCCTCTCGGCGGCGGCCGGCCCCTCAGGGAGAGGGATAGGCGGCGCCGGTTGCTTCTGTTGTCGGCCTTGCGCCTTGTGCCGGCCGATGGGGGGCGACGAAAGGTGCCTGCGCGCAGGGCCGGCCCGCTCCCCGCCGCAGTGATCAGTTACTTGATTCCCGGCGCGGGAGGCGCCCGGTAAGGTTCGGGCCATGGCGTCTCGCAGCACTCAGATCCTGGAAGCCGCCGCACGGGTGATCGCCCGGCGCGGGGTCCGCGGCCTGCGCGTGGAGGAGCTCGCGGCCGAGGCGGGCGTGTCCACCGCGCTGATCTACTACCACTTCAAGGACCGTGCGGGGATCCTGAGCAAGACGCTGGAGTTCATCAACGACCGCGCCGAGCGGTACACGACCCACCGCGATCCCGACGCCGAACCGCTCAGCCCGCGCGAGGAACTCGACCAGACGCTCCTCCTGGAACTCCAGGACACGACCGAGGTCAGGGAGAACAGCAGCGCCTGGGGCGAGTTGAGGGCGAGCGCCGTCTTCGACGAACTGCTGCGCGAGGACCTGGCGCGAGCCACCCTGGTCTGGGTCCAGGAGGTGGCTTCCCTGCTCGGTCAGGTCACGCCCAAGGCCCCGGCGGCCGCCCTCACGGCCTCGGCCGAGCGGCTCACCGCCCTCCTGGAGGGCCTGAGCATGCGCTGGCTCAGCGGCACGCTCCAGATCGCCCACGCCCGGACCCAGATGGGCGAGGCCATCGACGCCGAACTCGAACGACTGGGCCGCCCGTGACGCAGTACCTACGAAGTGAGCCTTGCCGGCCCGCGACAGAAGCCCGCATCGAGGATGCGAACAACATCCTGGTTGCTCCCTCGGCGTTGCACGACAACGACATGGTCGAGGACTTCTTCGGGTCCGTGATCACGCCGGAGGACCTCGCCTCCGGGGCGGCCGACCCCGCCGGGAAGACCGTCTACCTGTGGGGCGACACATCCGGGATCAACAGCGGCCAACTGCACGCGGCAGCCCGGGTGTTCGTCGTCCGGGAGCTGTGCGGCACTCACCCCGGGGCCACCGACGGACCGTGGACCGTCGTCGACCTCGGACGGGTTCCCGTCCGCGTGCACGGCGCCGGCCGTGTACTACCGCCGCTTCTTCGGACTCGACGCCGATCACTTCGGACGGATACGCGCCGAGCACGCATTCCAGTCCCTGACCGAGTCCACCAAGCCCGGAACCGCCCATCGCAGCGGCATCTATCTGACGCCCGTCACCCGGGACGGTGACGAACTGCGTTTCCGTCTGCTCCGGTGCTCCACGAACCTCTCGGGGCCGACCGAGGGCTTCGGCCCGACCGACGCCCGTATCGTCGAGGCCCTGAACCGCGAGGCCGCCGCCGTCTTCCGGAACCCGGCACCGCTCAATCACGTCCTCGCGCAGATCTACCACAACACCCTTGCCACGGCAGAGCGCAAGCAGGCCAAGGCCAAGATCTCGGCCCATGCCGACAAGACCAAGGACATGCCCGTCAACGGCATCATGGCCTTCTGCACCTTCTACGACGGGCTCGACGAGCTGCAGCCCCTGGCCGACGACGCCTTCGACCACGGGGTGAGGGGCGCCAGCGGGCTGACGAGGCTTCACTTCCGCCTCAAGGAGCGGGTCGAGGAAGGCGACGGAGTCACACTCCCCGCGCAGTTCACCGTGACGCTCTATCCCGGCTCCGTCTTCTTCATGCCGCTGTCCACCAACCGGCTGTACACACACGAGATCCGGCCCTCGACGTTGGACGCCGAGCTGCTCCCGACCCGACTGGGGTACGTGGTGCGCTGTTCGAGCGCCGAAGCCGTTCACAAGAACGGCGACACGTTCCTCAAGGTGGCCGACGGCCTGGTGAAGCTGGAGCCGCCCACGCAGGCGGGCATGGACGAGCTGCGGCGGCTGTACGCCGAGGAGAACAGGACCTCGTCCTTCATCGACTACGGCGACCAGTTCCGCTTCAGCATGAACACGGGAGACTACCTTGCCCCCCGAGCCCATGATCTCGGATGAGGTCCTCTCGTTCGCTCTGCCGACCGAGGAGGACCTCTTCGCGGAACTGTCCGCGTCGGCCCGTCTGGAGGACGTGGGGAAAGGCCGGCGAGGCGCCGTCCTCGCCAAGATCGACGAGGCGGGTGGGGTGCCCCTCGTACGTACGACCACCCGGTACGGCAGTCCGGCGCAGCGCTTCCGGTCGGTGCACGAACGGCTGGCGCGACAGATCCGCGAACGCGCTGCGCTGCCGGTCGGCTTCAACAACGCTCTCATCGAGTGCTACACGAACGCCTACACGAAGATGGGCAGCCATTCCGACCAGGCCCTCGATCTGGCCGACGGCTCGTGCATCGCCGTCTTCTCCTGCTATCGACGTCCCGAGGCGGGCCCGCCGAGGAAGCTCGTCTTCGAATCGAAGGGGCCCGGTGGTGAGAAGTTCGAAGTCCCCCTCGCCCACAACAGCGTTGTCGTGTTCTCTGTCGAGTCGAATCGGCGACTCAGGCACAAGATCGTCTTGGACGCGCCCGCAGAGGCCGCGGACAACCAATGGCTGGGTGTCACCTTCCGGACGTCGAAGACCGTCGTCCGCTTCCGTGACGGACAGGTGTACCTCCCGCACGGGTCCCGGCTCACGTCGGCCGACGACGGTCAGAGCCGCGAGTTCTACCAACTCCGACGCCGCGAGAACCACGAAACGGACTTCACCTACCCCCTGCTGACGTACACCATCAGCGAGAGTGATCTGACGCCGCCCGTCTGACACCTTGAGGCACCCCAACGGCCCGCTCCCTCCCTCAGTGCCGCCCGCAATCTTGACTGATATTTCAGTCAGTGCCACAGTGAGTGCCTCGCCACCACCTCCGACTTCGTGGAAAGGGACACCTGCGCATGACCAGGCCCTTCCGTCAGGAGGCGACATGCCTCTGACTCCTACCGAACGGGACCGGCTCCTGCTGTTCACCGCCGCCCAGCTCGCCCGGACCCGCCTGGAGCGCGGGCTGCGGCTCAACGTGCCCGAGGCGACCGCACTGATCGCCGACACCGTGTGCGAGGCCGCCCGCGACGGCCTCCGCCTGGCCGAAGCCGTCGACCGCGGCCGCGGTGTCCTCGGCCCGGACGACCTCCTTCCCGGCGTCACCGACGTCGTGACGGAGATCCAGGTCGAGGCCGTGTTCGACGACGGCACCCGACTGGCCGTCATCAGCGCGCCGTTCGGCGACGTGGAGCACGACGACGGCGCCCCCGGGGCCGTACTGCCCCACACGGAGACCCTGCCGGAGCCGGAACCGCTGCTCACCCTGCGGGTGCGCAACACGGCCGCGGTCCCGGTCAGCGTGACCTCCCACTTCCACTTCTTCGAGGCGAACCCGCGCCTCGACTTCGACCGGGCCGCCGCCTACGGCATGCGGCTCGCGGCCCCGGCCGGGTCGTCCACGCGCTTCGACCCGGGCGCCGTCGTCGAGGTGGGGCTCGTGCCGATGGGCGGAGACCGGATCGCCATCGGTTTCGCTGGCCTGGTCGACGGGCCGCTCGACGCGCCCGGCGCGCAGGCCGAGGCCCTCAAGCGCGCCGCCGCCTGCGGCTATCTCGGAGCGGAAGGGGTGGAGCGATGAGCAGGCCCACCAGACACAGCGACCACTGCGCGCCCGGCGGCAGCCGGCACATCGATCCGTACGAGTACGCCACCGTGCACGGGCCCCGTGCGGGGGACCGGGTCCGGCTCGGGGACTCCGGGCTCGTCGTACGGGTGGAGGCGGACTCGCAGGCGTACGGCGACGAGTTCCTCGCGGGGTTCGGCAAGACCGCCCGGGACGGCCTCCACCTCAAGGCCGCGGCCGTCCGGGACACATGCGACGTCGTCATCACCAACGTCCTGGTCATCGACGCGGTGCTCGGCATCCGCAAGGTGTCCATCGGCATCCGCGAGGGCCGGATCCACGCGATCGGCCGGGCCGGCAACCCCGACACGCTCGACGGCGTCGACGTCGTCGTCGGCACCGGGACCACGATGGTCCCGGGCGAGGGCCTGATCGCCACCGCCGGGGCGATCGACACCCATGTCCACCTGCTCTCCCCGCGGATCATGGAGGCGTCCCTCGCCTCCGGCGTCACGACGATCATCGGCCAGGAGATCGGGCCGAGCTGGGGCGTCGGCGTGAACTCCCCGTGGGCGCTCAAGCTCGGGTTCGGCGCCTTCGACGCCTGGCCGGTCAACATCGGCTTCCTCGCCCGGGGTTCCGCCTCCGACGAGGCCCCGCTGGTGGAGGCCCTGGCCGAGGGCGGTGCCTGCGGTTTCAAGGTCCACGAGGACATGGGCGCCCACACCCGGGCCCTGGACACCGCGCTGCGGGTGGCCGAGGAGCACGACGTCCAGGTCGCGCTGCACAGCGACGGTCTGAACGAGTGCCTGTCCGTCGAGGACACCCTCCGCGTCCTGGAAGGCCGTACGATCCACGCCTTCCACATCGAGGGCTGCGGCGGCGGGCACGTCCCCAACGTCCTGAAGATGGCGGGCGTGCCGAACGTCATCGGCTCCTCCACCAACCCCACCCTGCCCTTCGGGCGCGACGCCATCGCCGAGCACTACGGGATGATCGTCTCCGTCCATGCGCTCAAGACGGACCTCCCGGGCGACGCCGCCATGGCGCGCGACCGGATCCGGGCCGGGACCATGGGGGCGGAGGACGTCCTGCACGACCTCGGCGCGATCGGGATCACCTCCTCCGACGCGCAGGGCATGGGCCGGGCGGGGGAGACCATCCGGCGCACGTTCGCCATGGCCGGGAAGATGAAGGCCGAGCTCGGGCCCCTCGAAGGCGACGGTGTGCAGGACGACAACGCGCGCGTGCTGCGCTACATCGCCAAACTCACCGTCAACCCGGCGATCGCCCACGGCCTCGCCCACGAGGTGGGCTCCATCGAGATCGGCAAACTCGCCGACATCGTGCTCTGGCGCCCGCCGTTCTTCGGGGCCAAACCGCAGATGGTCCTCAAGTCCGGCTTCCCCGCCTACGGCGTCACGGGCGATCCGAACGCCGCCACCGACACCTGCGAGCCCCTGGTCCTCGGCCCACTGTTCGGCGCCCACGGGGCCGCCCCGGCCGAGCTCTCCGTCGCCTTCGTCAGCCGCGCCGCCGCCGGTCTCGGTGCCGACGCGATGCCGACGCGCCGCCGCAGGGTGGCCGTACAGGGCACCCGTGGCATCGGCCCCGCCGACATGCCGCACAACGCCCGTCTGGGGCAGGTGGACGTCGACCCGCGCAGCGGGCTCGTGACCCTCGACGGCGATCCGATGCGCTCCCAGCCGGCGCAGCAGGTCTCGCTGAGCCGCCTGTACTTCCTCTGATCAAGCTCCGCTGACCGATTTTTCAAAGCCATGTCCCTTCTCTTGACTGAATTTTCAGTCGAGAGGAGGATGCTGTTCACACCGCGTACCCGTCCCGCGTCTCCGCCAGGCTGAGCCGGCCGCCGCCGACGGGTGCTTCTGGCGAAACGAAGAGAGACCCGTGATGACTGCATTCCGTATGCCTGCCGAGTGGTCCGCGCACGAAGGATGCCTGATGGCCTGGCCCGTCCGGGAGGACCTCTGGGGCAGCGTGCTGGACGACGTCAAGGAGGAGTACGCGAACGTCGCCCGCGCCATCGCCGCGTTCGAGCCCGTGACCATGGTCGCGCCGCCCGGCCACGGGGAGGAGGCGCGCACGAGGTGCGGCCACGCGATCACCGTCGTCGAGCTGGCCCAGGACGACTCCTGGTTCCGGGACTCCGCCCCGCTCTTCGTCCTCGACGCCGACGGCAACCGCGCCGGAGTGGACTTCCGCTTCAACGCCTGGGGACGCAAGCACAGCCCGTACGACTCCGACGACCGGATCAGCGGCCTCCTCCTGGAGCACCTGGGCATCGAGCGCATTCCCTCCGACATGATCCTGGAGGGCGGAGCGATCACCGTCGACGGCGAAGGCACCCTGATCACGACCGAGCAGTGCCTGCTCCACCCCAACCGGAACCCCGGCATGCAGCGGGACGAGATCGAGACGGAACTGAAATCCCAACTCGGCGTGGACAAGGTCGTCTGGCTCCCGTACGGAGGTCTGCTCGACACGGAGACCGACGGGCACGTCGACGGCGTGTGCGCCTTCGCCGCTCCCGGCAAGGTCGTCGTCTCGCTGCCCGACGACCCCGCGCACCCCGACTACGCCCGGATGCGCGCCAACCGCGCGGTACTCGAGGCCACGACCGACGCCCAGGGGCGGCCGTTCGAGATCCTCGACGTCCCGCAGACGGCGTTCGCCGACATCGCCGGCGGCGAGGTCGAGGTCTCGTACCTGAACTACTACGTGGCCAACGGCGGCGTCGTCGTCCCGGTGGCCGGAGTGCCCCAGGACGACGATGCGCTCGCGGTCATCGCCGCCGCCTACCCGGGCCGCAAGGTCGTCGGCGTGCGGGCGCCCGCGATCGCGTACGGCGGCGGCGGGGTCCACTGCATCACGCAGCAGATCCCGGCCGCGCCCGCCACCGCCTGAACCGCGGACGGGCCTTACGGCCCAACCCCAAGCCCCGCACCGACATCACGGAATGAGAGCGCGACGATGACCCCAACCCTGCCCGCCGGCAGCAGACGTCCCCGCAACCCGCGTGGACGGATCGCCGTGGCGACGGCCGCCCTGACCTCCCTCGCGGCCCTCGCGGCCTGCGCCGGCCCGCCGAAGACGACCGGTGCCGACGCCCCCGAGGTGAAGCTCTCCGCCTCCACGCCTCCGGCCCGCGGCGAGATCGACTCGTTCACCTGGGCCGTCTACGCCGAGCCGCCCACCCTCGACTACACGGTCGCGTTCGACTACCCGCAGAACACGATCCTGTCCAACGTGTGCGAGAGCCTGATGCGCTGGACGCCGGGCCTCACCGTGGAGCCCGGCCTGGCGCGGAAGGCGTCGAACCCGGACCCCATGACCTGGATCTACGACCTGCGCCCGGGGGTGCGCTTTCACGACGGGAAGGTGATGACCGCCGACGACGTGGTCTACAGCCTCGGCCGCCAGACGGACCCGGACAACGCCGCCGCCTGGGCGCAGACCTTCCAGAACGTCGCCTCCATACGGAAGACCGGTCCGCTCCAGGTCACCGTCAAGCTCAAGAAGTCGGACTCCCAGTTCCCCCAGTACATGGCCACCGCCGCGGGCGTGATCGCCTCCAAGTCCGGCGTCGAGGCGGCGGGCAAGGACTACGGCACCACCGGTGGCCTCGCCTGCACCGGCCCGTTCGAGCTCGGCACGTGGACCAAGGGCCAGTCGATCGAGCTGACACGCTTCGACGGCTACTGGGGTCCGAAGGCCAAGGCGAAGAAGGCCGTCTTCCGGGTCCTGACCGACCCCTCGGCCCGCACGAACGCGATGCTCAGCGGCG
Organism: Streptomyces sp. NPDC002825; assembly: GCF_040295385.1. NCBI lineage: Bacteria > Bacillati > Actinomycetota > Actinomycetes > Kitasatosporales > Streptomycetaceae > Streptomyces > Streptomyces sp. NPDC002825. Next base: position 11,705 of record NZ_JBEOVH010000041.1, on the reverse strand, counting down.
AGATCGACGGCGGCTACCTGATCCCCACCGAGAGCTACGGACGACTGCGCGACAGCGGCGTCGGCGCCCTGTACTTCGGCGAGGGCCTGAGCACCGTCAACGTCAACATCACCAACATGACGGGCCCGCTCGGCGACCTCCGGGTGCGCAAGGCGCTCTCCCTGGCCCTCGACCGCTCCGGCTTCGTCAAGGCCGGACTCGGCGGAGCAGGCACCGTCACCGGCTCGCTCACCACCCGTGCCGCCTGGGCCGGAGCCTCGGAGCGGACCCGGCAGGCCGCCTTCGGTGCCCTGCCGCCCGCCGCCCAGGACATCGAGAAGGCCAAGGCGCTCATCAAGGAGGCCGGCGCCACCGGCAAGACCCTGACCGTCGCCACCAGCTCCATCGGCCAGGACGTCTCCCTCCTCGCCACCGCGATCCAGGCCGCGGGCAGCCAGATCGGTCTGAAGATCAACCTCAAGACGATCGCCCCCAACGCCTTCACGGCGCTGTTCACCGACCCCCAGGCGCGCGAGGGCATCGACATGTTCCCGCTCACCTACTACCAGTCGATCACCGACCCGCTGGACCTGCTGCAGAACTTCAAGACCGGCGCGTACATGAACTTCGCCGGCTACACCGACAAGGGCTACGACGCCCTCGTCGACCAGGCCACCGCCTCGTACGAGCCGGACCAGCGGATGAAGACCGAGGCCGAGCTGCAGAAGCGGGCCGCCGAGCAGCTGCCGTGGATCCCGGTCGCGGAGTGGCCCACCGCCGTCTTCCTCAACAAGAGGATCACCGGCGCTCCCACCACCATCGCCTACATGTACTACCCGTGGGCCGCGGAGGTCGGCGCACCGGCCGCGGGGGCCACCCCGTGAACTTCCTGAGATTCGCCGCACGCCGGGTGGCGGAGATGGCCGCCACCCTGCTCGGTGCGTCGTTCGTGGTCTTCGGCGCCCTGTACCTGGCGCCGGGCAACCCGGCCGCCTTCCTGCTCTCCGGCCGCTCCGCCTCGCCCGAGGCCCTCTCCGCGATCAACGCCCAGTACCACCTGGACGATCCCTTCCTCGTCCGCTACCTCCGCTGGCTCGGCGACATCGTCCAAGGGGACTTCGGCCGGTCCATCACCTACCGCACCGACGTCTCCCGGCTCCTGGCCGACCGCCTCCCCACCACGCTGCTGCTCGTCGTGATGGCCCTGGCCGTGGTCGTCGTGATCGGCCTGGCCCTGGGCTGGGTGGCGGCCGTGCGCGGCGGCGGGACCGACGCGGCCGTCCTCGTCGGAACCACGCTCGCCGTCGGCACCCCCTCCTTCGTCGCGGCCGTCCTGCTCCAGGGACTCTTCGCCGTCAACCTCGGCTGGTTCCCCAGCAGCGGTTCCGGCGAGGGCTTCCTCGACCAGGTCTGGCACCTCACCCTCCCGGCGACCGCCCTCGCGCTCTATCTGATCGGCATGCTCGCCCGCGTCACCCGCTCCGCCATGGCCGAAGCCCTCGACAGCGAGCACGTCACCGTCGCCCGCAGCCGGGGCGTCCCCGAGAGCCAGGTCATCCGCCGCCATGTGTTCCGCAACTCGCTCGGCACCGTCCTCACCACCGGCGGACTGATCGTCTCCACGCTCCTGGTCTGCACGATCCTCGTCGAGACCGCCTTCAGCATCGGCGGCGTCGGACAGCTCCTCGAACTGTCCACCACGACCAAGGACTTCCCGACCGTCCAGGCCATCTCCTTGATCATCGTCGCTCTCTTCATGACCGTGAACCTGGTCGTCGACCTGCTGCTGCCGCTGGTCGACCCGCGGATCACCCTCGGATCGAGGAGCTCCTCCGTATGACCGCCGTCCTGACCCGCCGGCCCGGCCTCGCGAAGATCCGCACCGCCCGGTCCCCGCTCCACCTGGTCTGCCTCGGCCTCGTCGCCCTCGTCACCGCCGGCGCGCTCCTCGCACCCTGGCTCGTGCCGTACGACCCCAACGCCGTCGACCTCGGCAACGCACTGGCCGGACCCTCCTCCGAGCACCTGCTCGGCGCGGACGCCGCCGGACGCGACACCCTCTCCCGGCTGCTCCTCGGTGCCCGCACCTCACTCCTCGGGCCCCTCGGCGTCGTGGCCTTCTCCACCCTCGCCGGCGTCGCGGTCGGCATGGCGGCGGGCTGGCGGGGCGGCTGGCTGGACTCCGTCCTGTCCCGCAGCACCGAACTCGTCTTCGCGTTCCCCGGCATGCTGCTCGCCATCCTGATCATCTCGATCTACGGCGAAGGGCTGCTCGCCCCCGTCATCGCCCTCTCCATCGCCTACCTGCCGTACGTCAGCCGGCTCACCCGCTCCCTCGTCCTGGCCGAACGCAGACGCCCCTACGTCAGCGCCTACCAGGTCCAGGGGCACTCGGCCCTCCAGATCAGCCTGCGCCACATCCTGCCCAACATCGCCCCCGTCGTCCTCGCCCAGTCCACCATCAACTTCGGCTACGCACTGATGGACCTCGCCGGCCTCTCCTTCCTCGGCCTGGGCGTCCCCGCGCTCACCCCCGACTGGGGCCGCATGGTCTTCGACGGCCAGACCGCCATCCAGCACGGCTACCCGCTGTCCGCGATCCTGCCCTGCGCGTTCATCGTGCTCACCGTCGTCGCCTTCAACGTGGTCGGAGAGCGCTGGGCCGACCGCGTCGCCAGGAGAGACCGATGACCGATACGTACACCCTCGACGTCCAACGGCTGCGCATCACCCTGCCCGGCACGGCCCGTCCCGTCCTCGACGGCGTCGACCTCCACGTCGCGGCGGGCGAGACCGTCGCCCTCGTCGGCGAGTCCGGGTCAGGGAAGACCCTCACCTCACGCAGCGCCCTGAACCTGCTGCCACCCGGCGCCGTCGTCGAAGGCGCCGTCCGGGTCCGCGGCGAGGACGTCCTCACCATGAACGCCGACCAGCTGCGCGCCCTGCGCAGCGGCACGGTGTCCATGATCTTCCAGGACCCGCGCACCGCCCTCAACCCCCTGCGTCGCATCGGCGACTTCCTCACCGAGAGCGTGACCCTGACCGTCGGCATGAGCCGGGCGGACGCCACCGCCCGCGCCGGTGAGCTCCTGCAGGCCGTCGGCCTCGACGACTCGGCCCTGCGCAAGTACCCCGGTCAGGTGTCCGGCGGCATGCTGCAACGCGTCATGATCGCGGCCGCCCTGATGGGCGACCCCGCCCTCCTGCTCGCCGACGAGCCCACCACCGCCCTCGACGTCACCACCCAGGCCGAGGTCGTCGCCCTCCTCGCCCGACTCCGCGCACGCTTCGGCACCGGCCTGCTCTTCGTCACCCACGACCTCGACCTCGCCGCGGCCATCAGCGACCGCGTGTACGTCATGTACGCCGGCCGGATCGCGGAGAGCGGCCCCGCCGACGCCCTCTTCGCGCGGCCCCGGCACCCGTACACCTCGGCGCTGCTCGCCTCCACGCCCCGCCTGGAAGCCCCTCGGGGCAGGCTCGACGCGATCGACGGCCAGCCGCCCGACCTCCGCCAGGAGCTGCGCGGCTGCCCCTTCGCCGCCCGCTGCCACCTCGCCACCGAGCTCTGCGGCCGGCAGGCGCCCGAGCCCCGGTCCGCCCCCGGTCTGCCGCACCACCAGGCCGCCTGTCACCACAGCGAACGACTCGAAGGGAGCCCCGTCGATGCCTGAAAACGTCCTGGAGGCCGTCGGACTCCACCGCACCTTCGGGAGCGTCCACGCCGTCGACGACGTGTCCTTCGCCCTCCCCGAGGGCGGATCCCTGGGCATCGTCGGCGAATCCGGCTCCGGCAAGACCACCACCGCCCGGATCGTCGTCGGTCTGGAACAGGCCGACGCCGGCGAGGTGCTCGTACGAGGAGAGGCCCGCGAGGCGCGCCACCGCGGCCGGGCCCGGCGCCTGGCACGCGCGCGCGAGGTCCAGATGGTCTTCCAGGACCCGTACCTGTCCCTCGACCCGCGCACCAGCGTCGAACAGGTCCTGCGCGAGACCCTGCGCCTGCACTTCCCCGGCACCGACCACGCCCCGCGCGTCCGGGAGCTCCTCGACCAGGTCGGCCTGGGCACCCGCGCCGCCGACGCGCGGCCCCGGCAGCTCTCCGGCGGCCAGCGCCAGCGCGTCGCCATCGCCCGCGCCCTCGCCGTCGAACCGGCCGTCCTCGTCCTGGACGAGGCGGTCGCCGCCCTCGACGTCTCCGTACAGGCGCAGATCCTCAACCTGCTGGCCGACATCCGCGAGGAGACCCGGATCGGCTACCTGTTCATCACCCATGACCTCGGCGTGGTCCGGTGCGTTACCGACGACGTCATCGTCATGCGCCAGGGCCGTGTCGTCGAAGCCGGCCCCACGGCCGAGGTGCTCGCCGCGCCCCAGCACGCCTACACAAGGCTCCTGTTGGAGTCCGTACCCCGCCCCGGCTGGGACCCCGAGGCGATAGCCGCGGCCCGCCGGGCGCTCTGAACACAACCCCCCACTGCCGTTGACACAGGAGGTCAACCATGGACGAACGAACCGCCGGCCGGCACGCGAACAGGGGCCTGAACCGGCGAGGGTTCCTCGTCGCCACCGGCGCGGCCGCCGCGGGCGCGGCGCTCACGACGACCCTGCCCGAGAAGGCGCGCGCCGTCGCCGGCACCTTCCGGGTCCCCGCCGAGGACGTCCGGCACACCCGTACGTGGATGGCCTGGCCGGACAGCACCGCGATCTGGCCCGGCAGGCTGAGCGGCGTCCAGGCGGACATCGCCCTGATCGCCCGTACGATCGCCCGGTACGAACCCGTCGTCCTGTGCGCCAACCCGGAGAGCGCCGCGAAGGCCCGCTCGATGTGCGGCTCCACGGTCACCGTCATCAGCTCCATCCCCGTCGACGACTGCTGGATGCGCGACACCGGACCCGTCTTCCGTACCGACGGTTACGGAGGCCTCGACACCGTGGGCCTCAACTTCAACGGCTGGGGCAACAAGCAGACCCACACCAGGGACGCCCTCGTCGCCGAGCGGATCGCCGCCCATGTGGGCGTGCCCTTCACCTCCGCCGACCTGGTCGGCGAGGGCGGAGCCATCGAGCAGGACGGCGCCGGCACCCTGATGGCGACCCGGAGCAGCCTGGTGAACCGCAACCGGAACCCCGGGGTGTCGGAGCGGCAGCTGGAGGCGGCGATGTGCGACGCGTACGGCGCGTCGAAGGTCGTCTGGTTCGACGGCGTACGCGGACAGGACATCACCGACGACCACGTGGACGCGACCTCCCGCTTCCTCGCGCCCGGGGAGGCCCTCGTCCAGATGCCCGTCGCCGCCGCCGACGACGCCTTCGCCCGCGACGCCCGCCGGCAGTACAGCACCCTGTCGGCCTCGACCACCGCGAAGGGCCGGGCCATGGACGTGATGCGCCTCCAGGGCCCCGACTACAACAGGATCCGCTCCACCCACCGGGACTTCCTCGCCTCGTACGCCAACTTCTACCTCTGCAACGACGCGGTCGTCTCCGCCCAGTTCGGCGACCGGAGGGCGGACGAGGCGGCCCGGACGACGCTGCAGCGCCTCTACCCCGACCGATACGTCGAGCAGCTGAACATCGACCGTCTCGGCACGGGCGGCGGAGGCATCCACTGCGTCACGCAGCAGCAGCCGGTCGCCTGAGGCCCGCGTGACTGAAATTTTCGTCAGCGAGCCGCGTCCCGGTCATTGACTGAAATTTGAGTCAGTCCCTAGGGTGAGCGCACCGTACAGCGCCGGCGGGTCGCCCAGCGCTGTACGGCTTCATGAACACACCCCTGAACAGGAGCCCACATGGGGCCAGTTGACTCGTCCACGCGTGGATCCGCGCCGCACGCGGGCATCGAACAGCACTCGATCGACTGGGTGCCCCTCTCGGAACGGCACGGCACACCGTCGAGCGTCGGGGCCATCTGGTTCGTCGGCAGTCTCAACCTCACCGGACTCGCGACCGGCGTCGTCACGCTGTCCATGGGAGCCACGCTCCTGTGGACGGTGATCGCCACCGTGCTCGGCTCCCTCTTCGGGACGTTCTTCATGGCGTTCCACTCGGCCCAGGGACCCCAGCTGGGGCTGCCCCAGCTCGTGCAGTCGCGGCCCCAGTTCGGCTACCTGGGGGCCGCGCTCACCGTGTGGGTGTTCGCCCTGGTCAACTACGTGGCCTTCAACACCTCGGACGCCCTGCTGTCCGGCCAGGCAGTGAACCTGCTCACCGGGATACCCAACACCCTCGGATACCTCCTCGCCGCCGCGGTGGCGACCGTGATCGCGCTCTTCGGATACGAGTGGATCCACAAGATCAACAAGTGGCTCACCTGGCCCTTCGTCGTGATCACCGCTGCCGTCACCGCGTCCGCCCTGTTCGGCGGAGGGCTGCCCGACGGCGTCTGGAGCGCGGGTCCGTTCGAACTCGCACCGTTCATGCTCGTGTTCGTCTTCGTCGCCGGCTTCCAGCTGGGCTGGGCGCCGTACGTCTCGGACTACTCGCGCTATCTCAGACCCGACGTCTCCGTGCGCAGCACCTTCTGGTGGACCTACCTGCCCAGCGCGGTCTCCGGGATCTGGGTCTTCGTCCTCGGCGCCGTCGTCTCGGCCGCGGCCCCCGAGGGCACGGACCCGGTCACCGCCCTGAAGCTCTCTGCCGACCGGCTGTTCGGCGGGTTCGGCACGGTCGCGGTCGTCGTCCTGCTGATCGGACTGCTGTCCATCATGGCGATCAACCAGTACGGCGGCAGCCTCACGATGATCTCCATCGTCGACTCGTTCCGACCGGTCAAGCCGACCCGGACCATCCGGGTCGCCACGATCGGGATCATGCTGGCCGCCGTCGGCACGGTCTCCACCCTCGTCGGCATCGACCAGTTCAACTGGTTCTTCGCCAACGTGGTGGTCGTCCTCACGTACCTCTTCATCCCGTGGACCGCCATCAACCTCGTCGACTTCTTCTTCGTCCGGCGCGGCCTGTACGTGGTCAAGGAGATCTTCAATCCGCACGGGATCTACGGCCGATGGGGCTGGCGCGGCAACCTCGCCTATGTGATCGGCCTGGCCTGCATGGCCCCGTTCATGGTCATCACCGGTCTCTTCGTCGGGCCCGTCGCGGAGCGCCTCGGCGGCGTCGACTGCTCGATCCTCGTCGGCCTGCCCGTGGCCGGAGGCCTCTACTGGGCCTTCGCCCGAAGCCTCGATCTGGCCACCGAACGCCGGATGGTCCGGGAGGAGGGGCTGCTGGACCCACTCCACTGAGCGATCCGCTGAGCACACCGCGCCTGCACGTACAGAACCTTTGAGAGAAGGAGCACCACGTGAAGACAGAGCACGACGGCGAACGCCCCGGCATCAGCCGCAGAACCCTCCTCGCCCGCACCGGAGCTGCCGCGGCCGCCCTCGCGGTCGGCCCCGTCCTCGGCGGCGTCCAGCCCGCCGTGGCCGCGTCCTGGCGCGTGCCCGGCGAGGACGAGTCGCACAAGCGGACCTGGATGGCCTGGCCGTCCAGCTACACGATCTGGGGCAATCTGCTGTCCAAGATCCAGAGCGACATCGCCAAGCTCGCCAGGGAAGTCGCCAAGTACGAGCCGGTCGTCATGTGCGCCGACGGCTCCTCGGCCGCCTCGCAGGCGAGGACCGCCTGCGGCTCCACCGTCACGGTCATCAGCTCCATCCCCGTCTCGGACTGCTGGATGCGGGACACCGGCCCGCTGTTCCGCATCGACGACGCCGGCGGGCTCGACGCCTTCGGCCTCAACTTCAACGCCTGGGGCGAGAACGCCACGACCTTCTACGGCCTCCCCGCCTCCGCCTACGACAAGGACCGCACGGTCGCCCAGAAGGTCGCCGCCTACGACGGCGTGCCGTTCGCGAAGGCGTCCGTGGTCGGTGAGGGCGGCGGCATCGAGTACGACGGCGACGGCACCCTGATGGCCACCGAGAGCTGCTGGGTGAACAGCAACCGCAACCCCGGCAAGACGCGCAGTCAGATCGAGGCGGAGCTGCTGTCCCGCTTCGGCGCCTCCAAGATGATCTGGCTGCCCGGCGTCACCGGGCAGGACGTCACCGACGGCCACATCGACGGAACCGCCCGTTACATCCGGCCCGGCGTGGTCATGGTGCAGTTGGCCGGCGCCGTACGCCCCGACGTCTGGACGGCCAACGCCCAGGCCATCCGCGACACCCTGGTCAACGCGACCGACGCCAGGGGGCGCAGGCTCCAGGTCCTCACGATCGAAGGACCCGACACCCTGCCCCGTATCCAGGTGGGCAAGCAGGCAGACTTCCTCAGCTCCTACATGAACTGGACGGTGACCAACCAGGCGATCATCACCACCCAGTTCGGCGACACCGCCAAGGACGCGGCGGCCAAGTCGGCCATCGCCGCCGCCTACGGCCGGCCCGTCGTCCAGCTGAACCTCGACAACCTCTACGGCAACGGCGGCGGTGGCGCCCACTGCGTCACGATGCAGGAGCCCAGCCGCTGAACGAACGCCGAACCCGGGTCTCGCCTCCGAGACCCGGGTTCGGCGCGTAGGGGCATCGGCCTTCCAGGCGGTGCTGGAACGTGACGCGTCCAGGTTCCACCGCAGGGCGCCGCATCAGTAGCGGTGCCCAGGCCAATGCGGGTCCTCCCAGCGGTCGGGGCCGGTGAGGCCGAGCAGCCGTATCCGGTGCAGCAGATCCTCGGAGACGCCAGGGGCGCGAAGCCGGGCCGGCGCGTGGCGGACGAGCCAGGCGGTCAGCTCGCTGCGCATCTCCTCCCCGTTCTCCCACGCACTCCAGGGGAGTTGGTCGCCGAGCAGGTCGTACTCCCAGCAGTCCGCCATCTCGGCCAGGTGTCCGTCCGGGACCGGACCGCGCAGCGCTTCCCAGGTGTCGAGCCACGGACTCAGCGTGCCCGTGGCCTCGGCGGTCAGGACGAGGAGCTCATGCGCGGCCACGGTGGGATCCGGATCGGACAGCGTGTGGGCCCACCAGGCCCGTAGGAATTCCTCCACCGCGGCGGCCTGCTCGGCGGGCCACTCCTGCCACCGGCCGAGAGCGAAGGCCAGCCCGACCCGTTCCATGCCGGAGACGGGCCTGGTGAGGCCGTGGACGAGGGTGGAGGCGAGCTGGGGCAGGATCCGGCGCAGCACGGACGGCTTGTCTTTCCAGTCCGTGGCCATCCATGTGCGTTCCAGGAGATCGAGATCCAGCTCCACGTCCGCCGTCTTGAGCTGCGCGACCTCTTCCGCGCTGCCCCAGTGGCAGTCGCAGTTGGACTCGTCGGGGCGGGCGGTCATGCCGCGGAAAGTGACGGCGAGTCGGTCCAGCGCTGCGTCGAGGCGCAGTCGTGCGGGGCGCTGAGGAGGGTTCGTCATGGCGTTCGCCTTCGGGGACTCCGGTCCGCCACGGACGGCCGAAGATCGCGACCTTACCGGCACTGCATCCGGGCCGCCACGGCTTTGTGGGGGAGGCCTGCGGCCGTTCTCGCGTGCTTCGTCGCCCGATCGTCCGAAGCGTGGAGAACGGCCGCGCCGTCATGCGAGTGACCGGCGCCGCCGAGGTCCGGCTTCAGCCGCGTGCGTGCTCGCGGGCAGTGGCGGCCGCCCCCTCGGCGGCCTCGGCGACTTCGGCGGCCGCGCGGGCGGCGCGTCCGTCCGCGAGCCACTCGTCGATGAGCTGGACGGTGGGGCCGGGAGGAAAGATGCCGAGCTGCCCGAGCAGGGAGAGGTCGTTGCGGACCGCCTCGTGCCGGACGACCTTGCCGTCCTGAAGGTGCAGGACGTGGACCTGCTCGGAGTCGATCTCGGCCCCGGTGGGCGGGATGGCCTGGAGGAGAGCCCCGTCGCGGTAGTGGACGAAGGGACCCGTGTGCCGGCCCCGCATGTGCAGCCGTATCCACACCTGATCGCCGTCGTGGACGAGGTCGGTGACGGGGAAGCTCAGGTCGGTGAAGGCGGAGCGCAGCCAGGCTCCCGACGCCAGCGCGCCCGCGGGCCCGGGCAGTGAGCAGGCGGCGGGGGAGACGACCGCCTCGCGGTTGGTGAAGTCCTGGTGGACGACTTCGGCGGCGAGCGCCGCGTCGCCGGTCGCCAGAACGGTGAAGAGTCCGCGGGCCGCGTCCTCGGGTGACATTCCCATCGGGTTCGGTTCCTCTCGCGCATGGGGCGGGTCGCCGCCCTGACCGATATTCAGGTTACACACCACCTATTGAATAGGTTGACCATTTCCACGGCTAGGCTGACCCCATGCCGACCAAACGCAAGTACGTCTCGCCCCGGCGCGAGGAAGCCGCAGCCCAGACGCGCGCGCTGATCCTCCGGTCGGCGACCCGGCTGTTCGCCGAACGCGGCTACGGGCGCGTGACCGTCGCGGACATCGCGGCCGAGGCGGGCGTCTCGTCGAAGGCCGTCTTCGCGAGCGCCGGCAGCAAGGGGGACATCCTCAACGAGATCGTCGACACGGCCGTACGAGCCTCCGGCGACGAGGAGACGATGCGGGCGGTGCTCGCCGAGCGGGACCTGGAGTCCGTGCTCGGGGCACTGGCCCACGGCACCCGGAGGGGCAACGAGGGCCTGTTCACCGTGCACGAGGCGATCCACAAGGCGCTGCCCTCGCACGAGGACGGCGAGGCGCTGTGGGAGCGTGCCACGGCCGACTACCGCACTGCCCTCCGTGCCACCGCGCGGCACCTGCGCACCGTGGCGGCGCCGGCCTTCGGGGAGGAGGAGACCGCGGACCTCCTGTGGTTCTGGTTCGGCCCGAGCGGCTGGCGCACCCTGGTCGCGGAGAACGGCTGGCCCTGGGACCGCGCCGAAGCGTTCCTCCTCCGCACCGCCCTCGCGACACTCCGGACGCCCTGAGTCCGGGCGGCCAGGCGGCCGATGGCCGGAGGGCGTGCGGCGCCCTGGCGGGGGACGCCCTCGCCGGGATTCGAACCCGGGTTCCGGCTCCGGCGAACCGGCGACCGGTGTCCTTGGCCGCTGGACGACGAGGGCCTGCGCCGGGCTGCAAGCAGGGGCGAAGGGGCGCACCGGGATAGAGCGAGGACCCGACGCCGCCGGTAAGCCCTTCGACCCCGTACTCATGGCGGCGCCCGATGTGCAGCCGGCGCTCCTGCGGGCGCTGTGCGAGGCCAAACTGTCCGTCGACCGGCTGGCGGAGAGCGCGGCCACCGTGGCCGGCCGCAGCGGGGCGAACCACGCCCAACTCGGCGCCGCCCGGGGCGGGATCAAGCGCCAGTCCGCCCGTCTCAAGTGGCCCCATGCCGTGGTGCGGAACTCCGCGAAGGAGTCCACCCCGCTGAGCTACGCGGGCGGCACGGCCGTCGTGCATCACGATGCCGACGCCGACGCCTGGTGGTACACCGCCACTGCCGCCGACCAGCAGAGCGAGGAGTCCGAGCCGCTTCACGGCACGTACGCCGAGGCCATCGCGGGAGCGACCGAGTTCCTCCTCGCGCACGCACTTGCCGAGCGCGGGTCGCCGGCCTGACGCGAGCGGAGCCGCCGCGGACGTACCGTCAACTCCGCGTGTGCCGAAGGTGTGGAGATCCGAGCGGGTGGATCTTGCCTCTATCCTTCGACGCTCTATGAACCACGCTGATCACCGTTCTGACCGGGCAGGCATCCGGGACGTGGCCACGGCCGCCGGGGTCTCGATCACGACTGTCTCCGACGCGCTCAACGGCAAGGGCCGACTCCCGGACGCCACCCGCCGCCACGTCCGCGAGGTCGCCGACAGGCTGGGCTACCG